>DAOTXP010000113.1:0-4402 GCA_034435275.1 Anaerolineales bacterium
GGTTCGGGGGGGTAGGGGGGCATTTATTCTCCTTGGAGGAAGTTTTTATGATTTTACGTCTTCATAAACTTCTTCTTCGCAAGCGCGGGGAGCAACTCGATCCTCTCGTTTATTAACGCTTCCCGTTTTGCTCTGCTCCAATTTTGCACTTGCTTCTCGCGGTTGTAGGCATCTATGACGCGGTCATATTCTTCGCTGTAAACAAGTTCGACGGGCAATCTTTTCGATGTATATTTTGCGCCGATGCCTTGTTGATGTTGAGATAAACGCAGTTCCAGATTTTTTGTCGAGCCGACATAATACGAGCCGTCCGCGCATTTGAGAATATACATCCATGCCATAAATTATTGTTCCTCGCCATATCGGTGGTCGAGTAGCGGCGCGAAGCGACGCATATCGAGACCACCAGTAATATGAAAACAATTACTTGCCTGTTACTCGTTGGTCTCGATATGGCCTCGGGGTACCTCGGCCTACTCGACCAACGGTTTACTTTTTCAACTTCTCTTCAATCTCCGCCAGCGTTTCCTGCGGGCGTTTCTCCGCACGGGGATGAATCCCCGTGCTAATGTTACGAAGCCGGCCGAGGTCGGCTAGTCCGCGAAGCGGACTTTGTAGGAATAGCCCGATGGTTTACGCGTGCCCGTTAGGGTATCGTCGGGCGGGCCTCTGCAATTATAACCCTGTGAACAAAACCTCCGAGGTCTTCAAGGCCTCGGAGGTTTGGATGTCACGGCTTCGCGTGCCCCAAAAAGAACTCCCAGAACAGTGCGTCCTTAATTCAGCTTTAACTGCATAGAAACAGGGGGTTAACCCAACGCGTCGAAGGCTGGCATAAACTTCCTTTGTGAAACTCTACTTTGCAGTTGTCATCCTTCTCAAACTGGCTCTTGCCGCGTTGAAAGGGGAAAAGAACAAAGCGGCGTTTTTGCGTTATCTGTGGGGACAATTCCTTCTCGGGCGTGTATAATCGGGGCATGAAACGCGCCTTGCGCCCGGTCGCCGCGCTGGTCGTGCTGGCCGTCTCTCTTTATCTTTTGGCATGGAGTCTCTGGCCTGCGGCGCGGGAGATCCTCGTCGTGCCCATCCCACCGGGCGACCTGCAACTGCCCACGCCATCCAGCCTTCTTTTTTATTGGATATGAACCCGCGTCGACTCTGGTCCCTCGTTTGCGGACTCATCCTGATCGCGGCGAGTCTCGCCTGCGGACTTGGGTCTGCCGCGCCGGCTGCGCCGGATACCGCTGCCCCGGCGGAACCCGCCGCGGCTCAACCGACCCCGGCAATGATTCCCGTCACTGGCGCCGCGCCGCCCGCGGCAGCCATCCCCGAAGCGCGGCGCGTCACGCTGGAATTCCCATCGCAGATTCGCGCCGGCGATTCGGATGTGATCCGCCTGACGCTCGAAGTGGACGATCTCGGCAACGTCACGCCCACCGCGGTCGTTGGCGGGAACGTGGTTACGGGGGAGGTGATCGAGATTCCCAACCTGTATGAGACACACAACGTTGTAGCCGAGGCGCGGCTGGATTTGGCAGGCGTGGAAGTGAAACCCGAGGGCGCGGTCAACGCGCCGTTATTGCCGGGAAAATCCGTCACATTTTACTGGAGCATTCGTCCGGCGGAGGCCGGGACGTTTCGCGGCACGGTCTGGCTCTACCTGATCTTTACTCCGAAGGCAGGTGGGGAGGAAACGCGTCTGCCGGTATCCGCCCAGTGGATCGAGATCAACTCCACGTCCCTGTTTGGACTCGGCGGCAACGCGGCGCGCGCGCTCGGCGCGATCGGTTCGGTCATCGGCAGCGTAATTGGTTTCCCGTTCTTCGGCGATATCGTTCGATTTTTGTGGAAGAGGCGCAGAAAGAAATAGTCGGTGTCATTGCGAGCATAGCGAAGCAATCCCCCCGTATGTAGGAGATTGCTTCGCCGCCTGTCCTTTGACTGTGCTGCACTCCGCTCAAGATGGCGGCTCGCAATGACGCGAGAGGGGAATATGTGACATACATCACCTAAAAAATAGACATGGGTAACAACTGCCATATTTGCTCTTTATGGTACAATTTCGCAACTCTTGTAGAAAAATACACTTTTGAGGTGTTCATGCACACGGAATGGCTCATCATCGGTCTGTTCCTGTTGGTTGGCGCGGCAGTGCCGGGCGCGGCCATCCTGACTGCCCGCATCGTTGCCCCGCGCAAGCCCAATCCCATCAAACAGAGCACGTACGAATGCGGCATCGAGACCGTCGGCGAGAACTGGGTGCAGTTCAAGGCCCAGTATTACATCTTCGCGCTCGTCTTCCTCATCTTCGATGTCGAAACCGTGTTTCTCTTTCCGTGGGCGGTCACCTTGAACGCCCTGCCGTTGTTTGCCGTTATCGAAGGCATTATCTTCATTCTTATCCTCGTCGCCGGTCTGGTGTATGCCTGGCGCAAGGGGATGCTGGAGTGGGCGTAAGGATCGGGTATTAAAACAGAAAGGCTGAAAGGAATCCCTTTTCAGCCTTTTCTTTCTGAATCAGGAGCGTTTATGGAATTTTGGAGTAACCCAATCAAAGCATCGGCAGACTGGCTTTTGGGCATCTTCGCCGGCTGGGGCATGCCAGCCTCCGCGGCAAACGTGGTGGTCAGCCTCATCGGTGTGGTGGCGCTGATCGTGGTGGTGATGGTGCTGGATATCATGCTGGTCTGGCTGGAGCGCAAGATCGTGGCGCGCTTCCAGGACCGCCTCGGGCCGAACCGCCTCGGACCCTTCGGTTTGATCCAGCCGTTCGCGGACATCATCAAACTCCTTATCAAAGAGGACACAACGCCCTCCGGCGCGGACCGCGTGGTTTACAACATCGCACCTATCCTGGCGATGATGGCGGTTCTGCTGTTGTGGGCTGTGCTTCCTCTGGCGCCGATCCTCTTCGGCGTGGACATCAACGTCGGCGCGCTGTATATCATCGCGGTTGGCGCGATCGGCACGCTGGCGATCATCACGGCGGGCTGGTCCTCCAATAACAAGTACGCCCTGCTCGGCGCGTTCCGCCAGGTGGCGGTGATGATCTCCTATGAAATCCCGATGGTGGTGGCCATTCTCATCCCGACCATGCTGGCGGGGACGATGGGCATCAACAGCATCGTGGAGGCGCAGAACGTCTGGTATTTCTGGCTGGCGCCGCTGGCGGCCGTGCTGTTCCTGGTCAGCGCGCTGGCCGAACTGGGACGTGCTCCGTTCGACCTGGCCGAGGCCGAGTCGGAACTGGTGGCGGGCCATCACATCGAATATTCGGGCATGAAGTTCGGCATGTTCTACGCGGCCGAACTCCTCCACGCCTTCACTTTCGGCGGTTTCATGGCGGCCTTCTTCTTCGGCGGCTGGCGCGGACCGGGTGTGGCGCAGTTCCCGCTGCTGGGACTGTTCTGGTTCATGCTCAAAGCGTTGATCGGTTACTGGGTCTTTGGCTGGATCAAGTACACCATGCCGCGCATCCGCATTGACCACATGCTGGCACTCAACTGGAAATTCCTTGTTCCCGTTTCGTTCGTCTTGCTGATGGTCGTTGCGCTGATGAATTCCCTGTTGCGCGGCTCGGATTACTATGCGATCGGTATGTTCCTTTCGAATGTGGTTGTCGGCTGGGCCGCGCTGGAACTCGTACGCGCCAACGCGCGGCGTCAGCGCAAACAATCAGAATCACCCGCCTGACATCTGTTATTTGAGGAATTTATATGACCGCTTTACAAATCATTTTTCTCGTAACGGCAGGAGTCATTCTGGCTTCGGCAGTGATGGTCGTGACGACGCGCAACATGATCCATGCCGCGCTGTGGCTGATCGTGACTCTCTTCGGGGCGGCGGTGTTGTTCGCCCTGCTCGACGCGGGCTTCATCGCCGTCATACAAGTGGTGATCTACATTGGTGCGATTGCCATTCTGTTCATCTTCGCGGTGATGCTCACCCGCCGCACCCTGCTGGATAAAGGTCCGCAGTTGAATTCGGGCTGGAAGCTTTCGGCGCTCGTCGCCGCGCTGACCTTTGGCGGGCTGTTCTTCCTCCTCAGCGGGTGGAACGGCTTCTCGGCTCACGCGCCCGACCTCTCGTCCGGCACGGATGCGGTGCAGTTGCTCGGCAAGGCGCTGGTCTCGCCGGACGCGTACGTCCTGCCGTTCGAGGTCGCCTCTGTTTTGCTCCTCGCCGCGCTGGTCGGCGCGGTGTACGTTGCATTCCAGAAGAAAGGGGAGGAGTAAATGATCCCGCTCTCGTGGTATCTCACTCTTTCGGCGGCGTTGTTCAGTGTTGGCCTGTTTGGCGTGCTGGCGCGCAGGAACGCGGTCGCCATTTTGCTGGGCATCGAATTGATGCTGAACTCCGTGAACGTCAACCTGGTGGCCTTCTGGCGCTATCTCGACCCGAC
>DAOTXP010000114.1:0-18301 GCA_034435275.1 Anaerolineales bacterium
GTATAATCCCTTATGGACAAACCGTATAATGCCCCAAACGCTTGGGATTTTATGCGGCTTTGGGTTAGAAAAGAATGATAAAATTATAGCACAAAACCCCGCCCGCGAGGAAAAAATGGATGCTAAACCGAAACTGCTCGATCGAGTTCGAGACGCCTTGCGAACCAGGCATTACTCCTGCCGCGCCGAACAGACTTGCACCGACTGGATCGGGCGTTTCATTCGTCCTCCAACGCGGCGGACTGGCCGTAAAAAGCCCGTTGGACGATTAAGGCGTCGAATCGCGTTGTTCCATGGGGGCGGGCTGAAGGTCGGCCCGTGACTCTTCGCCCTCCCGCCTAAATCGACTCAACAGAAACAATCCCCCCGCGCTCACCAGTCCCACCGCCAGCCCGCCGAGCCAGATGAATTTCGGCCCGAGGTGGTCATTCATCATTCCGCCGAAGACCGGGCCGATGCCGATCCCGATCATATGCACCAGCCCGTAGATGCTCATATACCGTCCGCGCATATCCGCCGGGGCGGTGTTCGCCACGTACGTGTTCGAGGTCGGCACCGTGATCAGTTCGCCGAAAGTCATCACCACCATCGCCACCCAGAAACCCCAGAAACCTCCCGCCAGCGCCACCAGCCCGTTGCTCACGCCGTAAACGAGAATGCCCAGCGCGGCCATCTTCTGCGGCGGGTAACGGCGCGTGACGCGCGTGACCATCACCTGCAAAAAGACCACCATCAACGCGTTCGTCGTCGGCACCCAGCCGTACAGTTTTTCGGGCACGCCGAAATACGTGTTGGCATAATACGGCATGATCTGCCACATCAGCGAGGCCGTAATCCAGCCGAACGAAAGCAAGCCGATGAAAGACAGGAAGACGCGGTCCCGCAAAATGAGCGGATATCCGCCCCACGCCTCCCGCCGCGGACCCTGCGCCTGCTCGCCGCGTTTGGGAAGAGTCTCTTTGGCGAGGAAGAACAGCAACAGCCCGAACGCGCCCAGGCTGAGGGCCGCCCCGTAAAATGAAAGCACATATGATGTGCCCGCCAAAAAACCGCCCAGCGCCGGGCCGATGGACACACCTGCATTCGTCGCCATGCGCGCCAGCGCGTAGGCCTCGGGACGCTGAGGCTCGGGAATCAGGTCCGCCAGCATGGCGTCCGCGCCGACGCGATACACCGGGTTGAAGAATCCCCGCGCCGCCAGAATGACTGCAAAGGCCGCGTACGAGTCGGCGCGCGACAGCAGGAGAAAGTTCACCGCGTCCGCGAACAGGCTGAAGACCATCACCCCCTTGCGCCCCACGCGGTCCGCGACGGGACCCGCGATGAACGACGAGACCACGCTCGCGAGGGTGCTGATGGTCAACAGCGTGGCGATGCTGGTGAGAGGCATGTCCAGCCGCTTGCTCACGTACAACAGCAGGAACGGCCAGACCATGCTCGCGCCGGTCGCGTTGAGCAGCATCCCCCAGAACAACAGCCAGAACTGGCGCGGGTATTGGTTTTGCAGGGCTCTGAATCGGGTGAGCATGATTGGGGTTACATCGCCCTGAGCGGACGCTGAGCCTAGCGAAGCGAGAGACGAAGGGCGTGTTGCGCTTCGTCTTCGGCCCTTCAGCAGGCTCAGGGCCTCCGCTCAGCACGGTGCTGGAAATGATAGCAGCAGAGCATCGGAATAACATAAAGTTAAAAACGGGCGGAGATGTCTCCGCCCGTCGGCTGGCTATGATCTGCGCGGACCGCCGCGCTCCCCGCCGCGATCGCGTCCGCCGCGGCGGTCGCGGTCGCCTCCGGGGCGTCCACCGCCGCGCCCGCCTGGGCGTCCGCCGCCGGGGCGGCCTCCTCCGCCGTCACGTTCGCGGGCTTCCTCGGCCGTCCAGCCTTCGAGCACGGCCTGCCGTGAGAGACGGATCTTGCCCTGCGGATCAATGTTGGTGACCATCACCGTGATCTCGTCGCCGAGTTTCACCACATCTTCCACTTTGTTGACGCGCTCGCTGTCGAGTTGCGAGATGTGCACCATCCCATCCGTGCCCGGCAGGATTTCGACGAACGCGCCGAAATCGGCCACGCGCACCACCTTGCCGGTGTAGATGCGCCCGATCTCGGCCGTCTCGGTCATGTTCATGATGCGCTCACGGGCAGACTCTGCGCCCGCGCCGTCCGTTGCGGCAATATACACCGTACCGTCGTCCTGGATGTCGATCTTCGTGCCGGTCTCGTCTTGCAGGGCGCGGATGTTCTTTCCGCCCGGGCCGATGATGGCGCCGATCTTGTCCACGGGGACTCGCACCGTATAAATGCGCGGCGCGTGCGGTTTTAATTCGGGGCGCGGCTGAGGCAGGACCGCCAGCATTTTTTCAAGGATGGCGAGGCGGGCGACGCGCGCCTGTTCCAGCGCCTCTTTCATCATCTGCGCGCTCAGGCCCGAAATCTTGATGTCCATTTGCAGGGCGGTGATGCCCTGCGCGGTGCCCGCCACCTTGAAATCCATGTCGCCGAGGTGGTCTTCGGTGCCCTGAATGTCGGTCAGGATTTTGTAACGGCCTGCCTCATCGGAGACGAGGCCCATCGCAACCCCCGCGACGGGAGCCTTGATCGGTACGCCCGCGTCCATCAACGCCAGCGTCGAGCCGCAGACCGAGGCCATCGAGGTCGAGCCGTTGGATGACAGGACTTCGGAGACGACGCGCAACGTGTATGGAAACGTCTCTTCGGAAGGGATGACCGGTTCGAGGGCGCGTTCGGCCAGCGCGCCATGCCCGACCTCGCGGCGGCTCTGGCCTCGAAGCGGCTTGACCTCGCCCGTGCTGAACGGCGGGAAATTGTAATGGTGCATGTAGCGTTTGGTATCAATCGGCGTCAGCGAATCGAGTTCCTGCGCCTCGCCGAGGGTGCCGAGAGTCGCGAGGCTGAGCACCTGCGTCTCGCCGCGGGTGAAGAGGCCTGATCCGTGCGCGCGCGGCGAAATGCCCACCTCGCACCAGATGGGACGGATATCGCTCGGGGCGCGGCCGTCGGGACGTTTGCCCATGCCGAGGATGCGCTCGCGCACGATGGACTGTTCGGCCAGGTCGAACGCCTCTCGGACGGAGGCAGGCGAGGGGTAATTGGATGCGCCGGCGCCGCCTGCCCCCGCACTTTGGGGGTCGGGCACGGTGCACATCTCGGCGACGACTTCGTCTTTCAGGGTCGTCATCCCGCCGTAGAACTCGTTCTTGGTCAGGGGCTTGTCCAGCAGTTCGTTCATCGGGCCGCTGACGCGCTCGAAGACTTTCTGCTGGATTTCCACGTCCGGTACATAATATTCGATCTCGCGCTTGGGCTTGCCGATTTCAGCGGCCATTTTGCGTTGCAATTCGACCAGCGGCTGGAGCGATTGATGGCCGAATTCCAGCGCGGCGGCCATTACATCCTCGGGGACCTCGTTTGCACCGCACTCGACCATGAGGATGGCGTCTTTCGTGCCGGCGATGCGCAGGTCGAGATCGGACGCGTCCATCTCGGCGAAGGTCGGGTTGACCACGAACTGGCCGTCCACGCGGCCCACGCGCACCGCGCCCACCGGTCCGCCCCAGGGAATGTCCGAGATCATGATGGCGGCCGAGGCGGCGTTGATGGCGAGGATGTCGAGCGGGTTTTCTCCATCGGCCGAGAGGGAGAACATCATCACCTGCACCTCGTTGCGCATGCCGTCCTGGAAGAGCGGGCGCAACGGGCGGTCGGTGAGACGGGCGGTGAGGATGGCTTCGGTGCCTGGGCGGCCTTCGCGGCGGAAGAACGAGCCGGGAATCTTGCCCCCGGCGTACAGGCGCTCTTCGTATTCCACGCTGAGCGGGAAAAAGTCAATGCCTTCGCGTACGCCGCCCATGGTGGCAGCCGCGAAGATGATGGCGTCGTTCACGCTGACGGTCACCGCTCCGCCTGCTTGCCCGGCCAGTTTGCCGGTCTCGAAGGTGACGGTGCGCGACCCGACGGTGGTCGTGTAGCGTTGTGCTTCTGGTTTCATTTTGTCTCCTGTGCCGCAAAATTAATTTTGCGGTACTGATTTCCGCCTGGTCAGGGACTGAAGAGCGGGGACAAACGAGTTGTTCGCGCTATTCAATTCCTGACTGCGGATGACGTGGGTAGGGGCGAGTCGCAGACTCGCCCCTACGGGTGGATATTACTTGTGGCGCAGGTTCAAACTGTCGGTGACCGCCAGGTAGCGCTGGTAATCCGACTTGCGCAGATAAGCCAGCATGCGGCGGCGTTGTCCCACCAGTTTGAGCAGGCCGCGGCGGCAGGATTCATCGTGTCGGTTGGCGCGCAGGTGTTCGGTCAACTGCGCGATGCGGCTGGTCAGAAGGGCGATCTGCACCTCGGGCGAGCCGGTGTCGGCTTTGTGGCGATGAAAATCCTGAATGACCTTGGTCTTGACTTCTGGATTGAGAGGCATGACGTATGCTTTTCCTTTCTTGGATTTGGGCAGGTCTCCGTGTCCGCAGCGGACCCGTCAGCCGGGTCTACCGCATGGCAGGACCAGTCACGGGCGGGAATTATACCAGAGATTTAGATGCCCGCTCAAATACGCAGTAGGGTGCCGCGTAGGGGCTATGAGCGGCCCTCTGAAGTCTTGCGCGGACAGGGATTTTCTTGTATGCTTGCATTGATGGATTGCATAGTTTTGAGACCGGAAAGGAGAATTAGCCATGAGTGACGCTGGAAGAAGAGATAAAGGCGGCAGAGAAAAAAAGAAGAAGCCAAAACTCAATCCGAAGGAAAAACGAAAGCTGAAGCATGAGAAGAAGAAGAATAAGTTCATGCCCACCGGCAGCTGACGCCGGGATAACCTCTCGAATTCCCTTCGAAAAAACACTCCCGGTTCGGGAGTGTTTTTGTACCTGGATAAATTGTCCGCGGCTATCTGGGCTGGGTAATGGGTTGCGAAGCCTGGCGCTGGAAAACAGGGAGGGTCTTTGGCTCGTTGGTTGCCGGCCTTGCCTGCAACCTTGGGACGGCTCTTTCGAAGATTCTGCCGTCGCTAAGTTGAAAATACTCGATCTGGTTACCCATCTGGTCCGTGGAAAATTCGCGCGCCCGGATCAAATGCTCGCTCACATAAGCGAAAGGCCACTTCTCGGTGATCTCTCGGAAAATATCTCCATCCACTTGATACTTGACGGCCATAGCCTGACTCCTGCGGAACAAGTTTTTGACTAGCCTGGCAAGTGGTACATTGGTGCTATTTTACACCAACTGAGGACATTGCGGGTTTACAGTTCTGCAAATTGATAAAGAGGATGAAAATTGGAAATTGCCTTTATGAGGAGACGAGGATATGGGCCGCGAATTCTCCGGCTCGCCAAAACCACAATAGGGGGTAAAATATCCGTCGGGCGCATTACTTTTCCAGGCACTCCCGAAAGGAGGTGGAACCATGTCTGGTGAGCAAATTGGGAAGGTTACGCACTTCTTCGATCATATCCGCGTGGCCGTGCTTGCCCTCACCCAGCCGATCAAAGTGGGCGATACAGTGCATTTCCTGGGCCACTCCACCGACTTCAAACAGACTGTGGCCTCCCTGCAGATTGAGCATAAATCCGTCAACGAGGCGAAAGCGGGCGACGACGTTGCCATGAAGGTATCCCAGCCTGTGCATCCCAACGACAAGGTGTTCAAGATCACCGGCGAAGAATAGCGAAAGCCAGTAATTTTCTTCTGGGGGTAATAATTTCCCTGGCCTGAGGGGTGATTTTTCATGCCTCAGCGCCTGCTCGTGTACAATTGGCGAAAAGGGATTTGCCAATGAAGAGAATCCTGCCTCTGTTCCTCGTGCTGGCCTTAGCGGGCTGCTCCCTGCCGGACCTGCTCGTGGCCACGCCTGTCCCTTCGCTTTTGCCGCCCACGGAGACCCTGATCCCCAGCCCGACCTTCACCGTCACGCCCACCCAGCCGACGCCCACTTTTACGGCCACGCCGACGCTCATTCCTCTCGGCGCGACCCATACGCCGCTTCCCTCCGCCACTTCCGATGGAAGCCTGACGCCGATTGCGCCCACCAACGCGCTCCTGTTCATGCAACCCGAATCGGGCATGGTCTCGGCGGTTGTTACCAGCCCGCAAATCTTCTGGGGCGGCTGTGAAGGCTCGTCCACGCAATTCACCGTCCGCGCGCTTGATCCGTACGCAGTAGCCTTCGTCTCGGTCTTCACCCGCCTCGAAAGTAAAAAGAGCGGCGCGATCGGCCCCTGGGCTTCTGGCACGGTCTTCCAGAATAATGGACTGGGCGTGTTCACGCTTGTGCTGGAAGCCGAGGCCATTCATGGATATGAAACCTACCCGCTCTCGTGGGTGCATCTGCAATTCGTGACGACGGACGCCAAGGAAAAGACCATCGGCCGAAGCGAAGTCTACACGCGCAACCTGTCCCTTGCGCCGTGCCCCTGATTGCCCATGGATTTCCCTTCTGAGTTGATCACGCGTCTGCGCGGGACCTCGCGCCTTGCCGCGCTGACCGGCGCGGGCGTCTCGCAAGAATCGGGACTGCGCACCTTCCGCGACGCGCAGATCGGTCTGTGGAAACAGTACAAGCCCGAAGACCTGGCCTCGCCGGAGGCCTTCGCCCGCGACCCGAAACTGGTCTGGGATTGGTACGCGTGGCGGCGCGAGGCGCTCAAGAGCGCGCGTCCCAACGCGGGGCATTATGCGCTGGCGGACATGGAAACACGCGTTCCCGACTTTACATTGATCACGCAAAATGTTGATGGCCTGCATCGCATGGCGGGAAGCCAAAACATTCTCGAACTGCACGGCAACCTCCAGCGCGTACGTTGTTCGGAATGTAATACATTTGCGGAGACGTGGGACGGCGATGCGGATTCTGTGCCGCGTTGCGCGGTGTGCGGGGGAATGCTCCGGCCAGATGTGGTCTGGTTTGGCGAGGCCCTCCCGAGGTCCGCGCTGGAGGCGGCGGTGGAGGCGGCGCGGGCTTGTGATATCTTCCTGTCCATCGGCACATCGGGTGTGGTCCAGCCCGCGGCCTCGCTGGCCTACGCGGCCAAGAATCGCGGCGCGCTGCTCGTCGAGATCAATCTCGAACCGACGCCGCTGACCGCGAAAGCCAATTTCTTTCTGCGAGGCAAATCAGGGGAGGTGTTGCCAGAGTTAGTGGATGCGGTCTGGGGGTCAGGAAGCGGATAGCACCATTCCGCTCCTCGGCCCCAGCGACAAATTTCCGTTTTGATATTCGACGCGCCCTTCTTCAAAAACGGCACTCAATCCGTCGCCCAGCCCAAGTTCCACGTTGTGTTTTCGGTTGCTCACGTTGAAGGCGACGACCATATCGTCGCCTTTGAGTTTGCGTCCGAAGACGAACACTCCATCCTCAGCATGGAGTCGGTGGTAGTCGCCGCGTCGCAGGGCGGGACGCGACTTTCGCAGGGCCGCGAGGGCCTTGGTGAAATTGAGCAGGTCGTGATCCCAGCGCGATTCATCCCACGGGAAGGATTTGCGGCAGTCGGGATCGTGGTTGCCGTCGAGACCGATCTCGTCGCCGTAGTAAATACATGGCGCGCCGGGATACGTGAACAGAAAGAGCAGAGCCAGGCGCAGGGTGGCCTTGTCGCCGCCGACGCAGGAGAGGAAGCGCGGCATGTCGTGACTGTCGAGCAGATTCAACTGAGCATACGTGACGGGCGTCGGATACAAATGAAAGATGCGGTCAATCTCGTTGGCAAAGTCGCGCGCATTCATCGGGCGGACGCGGCCCTGCAGTCCGCCTGCCCTGTTGACCGCTTCCATGTCGAGGCGCGAACCGCCGAAGAAACTCAACGCCGCGGCTGTGACGAGGTAGTTCATTACCGCGTCGAACTGGTCGCCTTGAAGCCATCTCTGTGCCTCGTGCCAAATCTCTCCGACGATGTATGCCTCAGGGTTGATGGCTTTCACGCGGCGGCGAAATTCCTGCCAGAAGGAATCGTCGTTGATCTCGCCGGGCACATCCAGCCGCCAGCCGTCAATGCCGAATCTCAGCCAGTGCTCCGCCACACCGAACAGGAATTCGCGCACGGCGGGTGTGTCTGTATTGAATTTTGGGAGGGCGGGCAGGTTCCACCAGCCCTGATAGCCGATGGCCTTGAATGTTCCCTCCTGTTGAATGGCTTGTTGCTCGTGGTGTGTTGGGTACGCGCCCCAGTGTTTTTTGCCGTGCAGGCGGTCGGGATCGAAATGGAACCAGTCCTTGTAGGGTGAGGCTGCGCCGGTTTCGAGCACATGGTGAAATTGCCAGAAGCCGCGCGAGGCATGATTGAAGACGCCATCGAGAATCACGCGCATGCCGTGTTGATGCGCTTCCGCCAGCAGCAGGCGCAGGGCGTCGTTGCCTCCGAGCAGGGGGTCCACGTGATAATAATCGTAGGTATGGTAGCGGTGATTCGATGCGGACGCGAAGATCGGGTTCAGGTAAAGCGCGTTGACGCCGAGTTCCTGCAGGTAATCCAGCCGCTCGACGATTCCGTACAGGTCGCCGCCTTTGAAGCCGTGAGGCGTTGGCGGGGAATCCCAGGCCTCGAAACCGAGGTCGGGCATGCGATTGCTTCGGGCGAAACGGTCGGGAAAGATCTGGTAGAAGATTGCGTCCTGCACCCAGTCTGGGGTGTTCATGAGGGGTTGCTCCTGTGTAACCTTATCGTGTTGTCCTTGAGAATCTATCACAACCGCGAAGATTCTGTCGCGCGATATTCATATCGCCTCAGGTTGCGGAATGAATTCCGCGTTACGGCATTGGCGGAAGATTCAGAATCAAAGTCGTGTAAGCTGGAACTTCAGCCAATGGTACAAAACCTGATACCTTGCCGCCTTCGCTGACGGACAGGGATGAAAGACTTCCGTCGCCAAATAAAGGGATCAAGGTATATTGACCCGCCCTCAAGGGACTGGAATCGAGCGACAAAGCATAATCTGTGATTGGCGCGTCGGTTAAGTTGACCAGCACAAGAATGGCTTCGGCCTCGTCCACGCGCAGGCTGGCGAAGAGGCCTCTGTTCCCGGCGTCGAGCACGAAGGTCTCGCCGGTGCGAAGTGCGGAGTGCGATGCGCGCAGGGCGATGAGAGCGCGGTAGTGGGAGAGCAGGGAGGCGGGATCGGCCATCTGCGCGGCGACGTTGACTTCTTGCGTGTAGTCGGGATTAGGTGGTTGCCATGGCGTTCCTGTCGTGAAACCAGCATTTGCGCCCGCGCCCCATTGCATGGGAGTGCGAATCAACTCATCGGGCTTTGCGCCGGTCATGCCGATTTCTTCGCCGTAGTAAACGAACGGCGTCCCGGGCGCGGTCAGCAGTAGCGCTGCCGCGACCCTGGCCTTCTCTGTATCCCCGCGCAAAACGGACATCACGCGGTTCTGGTCGTGGTTGGTCAAAAAGATAGCGTAATCGCCGTCGGGCATTTCAGGCAGGGTGAAAGCATAGGCGCTGGTCAATCCCGTGTTCGAGCCGCCATTGACGCTGTTCATGATGCCGCTGGCAAGTTCGAAATTAAAAATTTGATCCGCCTGGCCTTCGTAAGTCTTCGCCACAAATGCCCCAGCGCTATATACCTCGCCGACGGTATATGCCTCCGCATGGACCGTTTTGTAATCGTTATGAAAATCATCCAGCCAATCGTGTGTGGCGGGCGCATTTTCCACCCTGCCGTCCTCTTCAAAAAGATGTTTGATGGCGTCCAATCGAAATCCGTCCACTCCCTGATCCAGCCAGTAATGGACCACATTTTCCATTTGCATGGTCACTTCGGGGTTTGCGTAATTCAAATCGGGCATGCAATCGCAGAAGAAGCCGTAGTAGTAGGAGCCATCCGGCTGGGTCGCGTGCCAGTTTCCCCAGCCAGGGCGCTCGTCTGACCAGATGTACCAGTCGCGATATGGCGAATCGGGGTTCAGCGCGGCTCGAAAAAAAGGATGCTGGTTGGAAGTGTGGTTGAGCACCAGGTCAATGATAACGCGTATGTCACGTTTATGCGCCTCATTGAGAAGGCGGCGAAAATCCTCCATCGTCCCGTAATCGGGGTTGACCGCATAATAATTGACGACATCGTATCCGTGATATGAAGGAGATGGGTGAATGGGCATGAGCCAGATTCCGCCAACGCCCAGGTCCTGCAGATAATCCAGTTTTTGAGTGACGCCGTTGAAGTCTCCGATTCCATCCCCGTCGCTGTCGTAGAAACTGCGGACGAAAATTTCGTAGAAGACGACTTCGCGCCACCAATCCGCCGCATCATTTTTGGACGCAGGGCTGGCCGCCGTTTCGACGGGCTCCGAGGCCGGGACAGCGCGTCCGCATGAGGGGAGGAAAATCAAAATGGTCAGAAGCAGGCGGAAGGTCGGATGGACGCGCATGGAAAATTCAAACGCGGGACGCCAAGACGTCCCGCGTTTTTGTGTCGGGTCCGAGCGGTTACCCTTTGACACTGCCTGCCGTCAACCCTGCAACAATCTGTTTCTGCAGAGCGATGTACGTGATGGCAACAGGCAATGCCACGATGACGGCCATGGCCGCAAAGCGATTCCATGGGATGGCATTTGCATACTGGCCCGTCATGTTATAGAGCGTCATGGAAAGGGTGTAGTCTTCGGGCTTGGTCAGGAACAGCCAGGGGAGGGCGAATTCCTGCCAGTGGCCGATGAAGCCGAGGAAGAAAGTGACGGCCAACTGCGGCGCGGCCAGCGGCAGGACGATCTGGAAGAAGATCTGATTGGGGTCGGCGCCGTCAATCATGGCCGCCTCCTCGAGTTCCTTGGGGATAGTGTCGAGATAGCCCTTGAGATTCCAGACGGCGAAGGGCAGGGCGGTGGCTATCATCGCGATGCCAACACCGATTAGCGAGTCGCGCAGGTTGAAGATCAGTTTCCCCACACCTTGGGCGCAGGCGGTGAAGGGTACAACGGCGATGACGTCATTGCCGCAATCCGCAATGCGGAAACTGTTCATCAACAGGTAAAGCGGTGTGGACAGGCCGATGGCTGGCATGAGCAATGGAACGAAGACCAGCACCATCAGAACCTGGCGTAACTTGAATTTGAAGCGCGAGAACGCATAGGCAGCCGAGACCGCGATGAGCAGAGCCGCCAATCCCACGCCCACAGAGAGAAAGAAACTGTTGCGGAGCAGTTCGATGAAGGTGACGGGGTTGGCAGTGGGCCGATCCAGAACCTGCTGGTAAGCCACTAAAGAAAGTTCCTTTGGGAACAGTTCCAGACTCGAGGGGCGGGTGGATTTGGAGCTGAACGACAGTGTGATGATATACATGATCGGGAACATCACTTCGGCGACGATGAGCAAGGTGAGCAACTGAAGCAACAACTGCCGCCATAACGGGAGGTCGCGTCCGCCGACTTCCCGTGAAGTGTTGATGTTCAAGAAGCGTATGATGGGATTTTTGCTCCTGGTGGTCATGTCAGGCCTCCACATAGGATTCGGTTGCGCGGGTGATGCGATTGGTGATCAGGAAGACCGTCATCGCCACAAAGAAGATGATCACCGAGAACGCCGCGGCCACACCGAATAGGCGCAAATTGCGGACAAGGTCATAGGAGAACGTGACGAGAATTTCAGTGGACCGCGCCGGGCCGCCGCCCGTCATGAAGTAGACAAAGTTGAATAAATTGAACGACAGCGTAAAACCATAAATCGCGGCGGGGATCATGGCCGGGCGCAGCAATGGAACGGTCACATTCCAGAATTGCTGCGCGCCGGACGCTCCATCTATGGAGGCCGCTTCGTAAAGGTCTTTTGGGATGCTTTGCAAAGCGCCTGTTGCCACCAGGGTCATGAAGGGCCAGCCAAGCCAGAAATTGGCGATCATCATCGCGTAGTAGGCCAGGGGCAGAGGCCCTGTTGGTAACAGCCACGGAATCGGAGGTTGGTACTCGAACAGCCAGCGTATGCGGACGGGGTCTGTAGCGCCGAAAAGCGTCGCGATGGAGGTCAATGCCTGGTTCATTGCCCCGTACTGCTCGTCGAATATGTTGCGCCAAACGGTAGCAACGACCAGCGGCGGGACGACGATCGGTAAAACGTAAATTGCCCGATAGATTTTTTTGAGCCACAATCCTTGTATATTCAAGAGAACAGCAATGAGCACGCCGGCAGGAACATGCACCATGACGTTGGTAATGGCCCACCAGAAGTTGTAGACGAGGACGCGAAAGAACTCGAAGTTCTGGACCGGCAATCCACCGGTCACAATATCCACGTAGTTCTTGATGCCGACCCTTAACAGATCTGGTGATGCCAGACCTTTCAACAAGTGCTTGGTCTCGAAATTCGTGAAAGAGACGATGACCTGATAAACCAGGGGGTAGAACGTGATCACACCCATCACCAGGAAAGCGGGAAGCAGATACATGTACGGGAGAATCGCCCGGCCGATCTTTTCCCTGCGGATGGTCATGCCAACCCGTTTTATTCCAGTAGCCATATGGTCACTCCTTCACTTCGTAAGACTTCGATAAAGGGCAGGAGCGAACAAGGCTGCCCTGTTCGCTCCTGCATAGACTTGCTTTACTTGTTGGCGTTGGCTGTAGCGGTGTTCACCCAGTCAGCCGCGGCGGTACCCTTCTCGAACACCTCGTCGGTGCCGCAGAAGTTGGACCAGTAGAGGCCCAATTGGGGAACCTGCGGGCGGATGTAACCTGTGGAGAAGGCATCCAGCAGGCCCTGGATCAGGGGATCGGTCACGGTGACGGTGGTGTTGGCAGGAACGTGACCAGCCTCGTTCATCATGGTCTCCTGAGCCGACTTGCCGGTCAAGTAGAGCGCGACCTCAAGAGCCGCTTCCATGTTGGCGGAGTTCGGGTTGAAATAGAAGCCGTCCACGCCCAGGAAGGGTGCAGCGGGGCCGCCGGGGCCGGCGGGCAGGGGAGCCACGGCAAGTTTGTCGCCGAGGGCCTTCTTGTAATCGCCCATGGCCCAGTTGCCGTTGGTGATGGCGGCGGCGGTGCCCTCAGAGAAGGGAGCCAGGCCATCGCTATCGTTCTTTGGCCAGCCGTTGGCCTTGGAGATCTGATACAGATCGTTCAGGTAGGCCATTGCCTCGGCAACGCCGCCCTGGTCAGCGATGACTTTCCAGTTCTCATCAAAGATTTTGCCGCCGAAGGAACCGAAGAAGCCGAAGTGATGGTAGCAGCCGTAGCTGATCGAAACCTCGGTGCCGCCTTCCATGAGCGCCTTGAGTTCGTCGGTGGTGGCGGGCGGAGTCGCGAGGAGGTCGGTGTTGTACCAGAAGACCACAGCCTTCAACGATTCGGGGATACCGTAGAGTTTGCCTTCCACGGACATGCCGTCAATGGATAGCTGGGAATAGTCGCCCAGTTTGCCGGCGGCCAGGTCGGTGATGTCGGCGATCAGTCCGGCGCGGGCATCGTCACCCAGGGAGTCGTTCGGGGCGATGAACATGTCCGGGCCGCCGCCAGCGGCCACGTCGGTGCGATACTTGTTGAAGATATCATTGAAGGGCACCTGCAGAACGTTGATCTTGTATTGAGGCAGATCCACGGCGGCCTGTTCCAAAACCGCGGCCAGGGCCACTTCTTCCGCGGAGCCTGTGCCGTACGCGTGCCAGAAGGTCACTTCGATCGGCTCGGCGGCCGGCGGCTCGGTGGCGGGAGGCTGCGTCGCAGGGGGCTCGGTCGCTACGGGCGGTTCGGTGGCACCGCCGCCGCAGGCGCTCAGCATCATGCTGGCGATCATAAGGACGCTGAAGAGCAGCGTCAGTTTGGTTTTCATTACCTCTTCTCCTTATTGGAATCGGGTGGTTGTGTTGGACATTTTAATACGAATGTCCTTTTGGGTGTGGAACGGCAACGCGTAAATTTTGAAAGGCATCACCTCCTTTTTATCACTATGCCGTCTGTTTTGCGGCAAGATCCACTGTCGTCGCTTCCTGCTGTAGTGAAGAGACCTTGCGATCTGTGATGTCGTGAATTCCGACGTTCAGCGCCTGAACGGTTGCGCCCATCAAAGAAGAGCGTCGTCCCAACATGGCCGTGGTGATGCGGGTACTTTGCTCGGAGGCGCGCAGGGACCGTTCGCGGACAGCCTGCCGAATTGGGCCCGTCAGCAGGTCGCCAACCTGCGAAACACCCCCGCCAATGATCACGATGCCTGGGTTGAACAGATTTAACAGGCCAGCCAGAGCGATACCGATGTATGTACCCGCGCTGGCTAGAATCTGCTGGGCAGGCAAGTCGCCAAGACGGGCCGCTTCGGCCACTTCGCGCACCGTGATTCTTTCTTGGGGAATATCCATCAGCAGGGTGCGTTTTCCCGACTTCGCCAATCTTTGGGCCTGCGCCGCGATGGCGTGCCCGCCCGCGAACGCTTCGAGACAGCCGCGGTTGCCGCAGGTGCACAGGGGGCCGTTTTGATCAATGGTGAGGTGACCGATTTCCCCGGCCGAGCCGGTCGTTCCCCCGTATATCTGCCGGTTGACGATCAGCCCGGCTCCAATTCCGCTGCCAACTTTAATGTAGGCGACATTCCATTCTCCGCGGCCTGCACCAAAGGCCCATTCGCCGAGTGCGCCCAGTTCTGCATCGTTATTCAGTGTGACGGGACAGCCCCACTTTTCTTCGAGCGCCGCGCGGATCGGGAACCCGTCCCAGCCGGGCATGATAGGGGGCGCAATGACCATGCCCGCCTCGGTGATGACCGGGCCCGGCACACCGACGCCTACCGCCAGAATATCCGCCAGCGACTTCTTTTGGCGCTGGAGCAGTTCTCGCAGGACCCGATCGGTTTCTTCGAGACAGATGGATGGTCCCTGTGTGATGTCGAGAGGCACTTCTGTGTCGTCGAGAATATGGGCGCCGAAGTCGGCCAAGGCAACGCTCAGGTGGGTGGCTCCCATGTCCACTGCCGCGACCAGGCCGCGCTCCGGGTTGATTTCGAGCACGATGGGTGGCCGCCCGCTGGGCGTGGAGCGGCTCTCGGCCTCCCGAATGATCTGATTGGCGAGCAGGTCGTTCACGATCAGGGAGACCGCCGCTCGCGTCAAATCCATCTGATCGGCCAGGTCAGCGCGGGAAATCCCGTTCGCCGCAAAACGGATCAGATCCACTGCGGCGTGTTTGTTAAAATTCTTGACATTATGGTTGGCGGGGAGCCAGTAAAATGTGCTCAATATAGCCTTTTTTCGGCCGTAGCGGGAGAAATAGTTGCATTTATGATAGCACAAATTTGGAATTTTTCAAGTAGTTTAACTAATTTCCTGCCTTAAAATTTCCTGCCCGCCCTACAATCAAAACACGGCCTGGTTTGGCCGTGTTTTGATTGAAATTAATCTAATTAGCGGAGAGCCTGTTCAGTCTCGGCGTCGAAGATGTGGAATTTCTCCATGTTGAATGCCACCTGCACCTGGTCATTCACGCGGTAGTGAGAGCGAGGATCCAGGCGGGCCACATAGGAATGGTCGCCGCTGACCAGGTACGTGACGATTTCGTTGCCCATCAGTTCGAGTACATCCACCTTGGCGGGTACCTTCTCGGCGATAATGTTCGGAGGCATAAACTCGGCGTTGTGAATATCTTCGGGGCGGATACCGAAGATCACCTGCTTGGACTCGTATTTCATGTAACTCTGGGCGCGATGTTTTGGAACCTCCACCGTAAATGCGCCGGTATCCACCATGAGTCCGCCATCCGACTTCTTCAGTCTTGCCGGGAAGAAGTTCATGGCCGGTGACCCGATGAAACCGGCTACGAACAGGTTTGCGGGCGTTTCATACAAATTGTGAGGTGTATCGAGCTGTTGCAAAACACCTTTGTTGATTACAGCAATTCGCGTTGCCATCGTCATGGCTTCCACTTGGTCGTGGGTGACATAGATGAATGTGGTTGCCAGACGCTGGTGCAGTTTGCTGATGTTGGCGCGGGTTTCGACGCGCAGTTTGGCGTCCAGGTTCGAAAGCGGCTCATCGAAGAGGAAGACCTTCGGCTCGCGCACGATAGCCCGTCCAACGGCGACGCGCTGGCGCTGACCGCCGGAGAGTTGGCGCGGCTTGCGGTTGAGCAGTTCCTGCAGTCCCAGGATATCCGCCGCTTCCTGAACCCGCTTCTGAATCTCGGCCTTCGGCATTTTCCTTAACTTCAAGCCGAATGCCATGTTATCGTACACCGACAGATGTGGATACAGCGCGTAGGATTGGAAGACCATGGCGATGTCGCGGTCTTTCGGGGCCACGTCGTTGACGACACGGTCGCCGATGCGGATCTCGCCGCTGGTGATCTCCTCCAGCCCGGCGAGACAGCGCAGGGCGGTGGTCTTGCCGCAACCCGAGGGCCCGACCAGCACGAGGAACTCGCGGTCTTCGATGTGGAAAGAAAGATCGTTGACTGCCTTCACGCCCCCGAATTCCTTGGTTACGTGATCGAATGTGACACTTGCCATGGTAACTTCCTCCGTTTCTGAAGAGTATAGTGATTCGATTATACTCCTGCCCGCGTTTTTTGACACAAGAAAAGGCGGAGCCGCAGCTGCGGCTCCGCCTCGTATCTGCACATGTTTATTTTATTTGCGCAGGGCATCCCAGCCCGCGTAACGGGCAGTATCGCCCAGTTCGGATTCGATGCGCAGGAGTTGATTGTATTTCGCCACACGGTCCGAGCGGGCCGGGGCGCCGGTCTTGATCTGCCCGGTGTTGAGGGCCACCGCCAGGTCCGCGATGGTGGCGTCCTCGGTCTCGCCGGAGCGATGGGAGATGACCGTCCGCCAGCCGGCGCGGTGACACAGTTCCGCCGCCTCGATGGTCTCGGTGACCGAACCGATCTGGTTGAGTTTCACCAGCAGGGCGTTGCAGGCATTTTCCGCAATCCCGCGCCGCACGCGTTCGGGATTCGTCACCAGCAGGTCGTCGCCAACGATCTGGATCTTGTCGCCGAGTTTCTTCGTCATCAGGTTCCACGATTCCCAGTCATCCTGCGCGTGGCCGTCTTCAATGGATACGATGGGATAGTCTTTGACCCACTTGGCCCAGAATTCCACCATCTGCCCGCCGGTCAGTTTTTTGCCTTCCTTGCGCAGGTTGTAGGTTTTTGTTTTTTCATCGTAGAGTTCGGAGGCGGCGGGATCGAGGGCCAGAGCGACATCCTTCCCGCGGCCCGCTTTGAAGCCCGCTTTTTCGACGGCCGCGAGGATCAATTCGACCGCCTCGTTATTTGCCTTGAGCGACGGAGCATAACCGCCCTCATCGCCGACCAGCGTTACGTACCCCTTCTCCTTGAGCACCGCTTTGAGCGCGTGATAGATTTCCGCACCCCAGCGCAGGCCTTCGGCAAACGAGGGCGCGCCGAGCGGCATGACCATGAACTCCTGCATATCGGTGGACTGCCAGGCCGTGTGTGCGCCGCCGTTCAGGATGTTGAGCATCGGTACGGGCAGGACGTGCGCGTATACGCCGCCCAGGTAGCGATACAACGGCATACCGAACGAATTGGCCGCGGCCTTCGCCACCGCCAGGCTCACGCCCAGGATGGCGTTCGCGCCGAGTTTGGATTTATTGGGCGTACCGTCCAGAGAGAGCAGTTCGGCGTCAATTCCGCGCTGATCGGAGGCGTCCCAGCCGAAGAGCGCCTCGTCAATCACGCCGTTCACGTTTTCGACCGCCTTCGTCACGCCCTTGCCGAGGAAGCGCTTCTTGACGCCGTCGCGCATCTCGAGCGCCTCGTGCTCGCCGGTCGACGCGCCGGACGGGACGGCGGCGCGCCCCCACGAGCCATCGGCCAGCAGGACCTCCACTTCCACAGTCGGGTTGCCGCGCGAATCGAGGATCTCGAGGGCGGAGATGTTTTCAATTGTTGTGTCCATTTTCGACTCCGGGGGTTATTATGCTTGGAACTTCCGCCCAAGTATAATCCACTTTCGCTCCGACCTATGGAATTGACGAATCCGACCGCCACCGATCTCGATCCTCGCGAACGCAAACACTTTTATTTTCACGCTACGCCCCTGCGCAAGTTCGCCGTCTGGCTGTTGGCGCGCGTCTTTCGATTGCTCATGCGGATGGAGGTGCGCGGGCTGGAAAATTTCCCGCTGGACGGGGCGGTGATCGTGGCCGCCAACCACGTCACGAATTTCGATGTCTTCCCGATGCAGTTGGCTTTGCCGCGCCCGATTTTCTTCATGGGCAAGGCCGAGTTGTTCAAGTTGCCGCCCATGGACTTTTTTCTGCGGAACGCCGGCGCCTTCCCCGTCTTTCGCGGCGAGAAGGATGCCTGGGCGATGATGCACGCGCGCCGTGTGCTCGATCACGGTCAGACCCTGGGGATGTT
>DAOTXP010000115.1:0-2224 GCA_034435275.1 Anaerolineales bacterium
CCGACCGAATCTTCCTCGTCGGGCTTTCGATGGGCGGGATATTATCCCTGCTCATGTCGGCGCGGCTCGAGGTGAAGGGCGTGATCGCCATGTCCACGCCGTACAAATTGCCCGATGACCCGCGCCTGCGGCATATCGAATGGATCAGCAAAATCGTCGCTTACATGCCGAAGTCCGAGGAGGAGCCGGGAGCGGGCTGGTTCGACAAGCAGGCGTTCAAGGATCACGTTTCGTATCCGCAGAATCCCGTCCGCTCGATCGGCGAGTTGAATAAACTGCTCGGCGAGATGCGCGCCGCGCTGCCGAATATCTGCGTGCCTGTGCTGTTGATGCACTCGAAGGACGATAACTATGTGCTTCCCGAAAATATGGAAATGATCTTTGCCGACCTGAAAAACGCGTCGGACAGGACGAAACTTTACATAACGGGATCGGGTCACGTCGTCACGCGCGATGCGGCGCGCGGACAGGTCTTCGCGGCCGCGTCCGATTTCATCCGTCGAGTCAGTTCAGTTTAAACACGAAGGACACAAAGTCCACAAAGGTTTTCCTTTGTGTCCCTTCGTGACCTTTGTGGTTAAAAAATGAGGTCCGTTTGAATCGCAATCTTCTCTTCGTCGCCATCGCGCTGTTCACCTGGGGCATCGGCGAGGGCATGTTCTTCAACTTCCAGCCCATCTATCTCGCGCAGCTGGGGAGCAACCCGCAGGAGATCGGTCTGATCCTGGGCGCGTTCGGCGCGGCGATGACGATCACGCACATCCCCGCGGGACATCTCGCCGACCGACTTGGCCGACGCCCTCTGCTGGTCTCGGCGTGGACGATGGGCCTGCTCTCGACTCTCGTGATGGCCATGGCGCGCGACCTGCCGCTCTTTGTGGTTGGAATGCTTGGTTATGGTTTGACCGCGTTCGTGGCTTCGCCGCTCAGCAGTTACACCACCGCGGCGCGCGGGACCTGGAGCGTGGCGCGCGTGCTCACGCTGACGACCGCCACCTTCAACCTCGGCATGGTGCTGGGCCCCGTCGCGGGCGGCTGGATCGGCGACCGCTTCGGCCTGCGTTCGGTGTATTTCGTCGCGGCCGCGATTTTTCTGATTTCGACCTCGGTCATCTTTCTCATCGAAAACCAGCCGCGCGACCATCACGATCCCGAGTCGCCGCCGCCCGGCCTGCTCTCGAACACGCGCCTGCTCGGTTTTCTCGGCGTGTATGCCTTTGCCGTCTTTGCCATGTACCTGCCCGTTCCGCTCACGCCCAATTTCCTCGAAGGCGTGCGCGGCCTCTCGCTCACGCAAACGGGAATCATTTTCACCGCAGGCGCGCTGGGCAATGCCCTGCTCAGTATCTTTATGGGACGCTTCTCGCCGCGCCTCGGCTTTTCGCTTTCGCAGGCCATGGTTGGTTTGTTCTCTCTGCTCCTCTGGCGCGGCGCGGGCCTGCCCGTCTTTGCGCTGGGATATTTTCTGCTGGGCGGTTTCCGCGCCGCGCGTCCCATGGCCATGGCCGCGGCGCGCGCCCTCGTCCACGATTCGCAGATGGGTCTCACCTACGGCACGATGGAAACCCTCGCCTCCATCATCTTCATCGTCGCGCCGCCGCTGGCCGGGTTTATTTTCGAACGCGATCCCGTGCTCCTCTATCCGCTCGGCATTGCGCTGGTGAGCCTCTCCATTTTGATCAGCGTCGTTTTCACGCCGCGCAGGGAGGCTGTCCATGCTTGAAATTGTGACTTTGACTCTCGGGCCCGCGCAGACCAACGCCTATTTGATCGCGGACCCGCAGACGCGCGAGGCGGCCGTCATCGATCCCTCCTGGGACGGGAAGTTGATCCTGTCCGAGGCGCAAAAACGCGGCTGGAGGATCGCCCACCTATGGTACACGCACGCGCACTTCGACCACATCGGCGGCGCGGCCGAGATCGCCGACTCGTTGAATCCTCTGCCTCTCGTCGCGCTGCATCCCAACGACCACGTCCTGTGGCGCGCGGGCGGAGGCGGCGCGCTGTTCGGCTTCAGGATTGACCCCGGTCCCGAACCGACGATTGACTTCGTTCACGGCATGAAGATGAAACTCGGCTCGAACGAATTCGAAGTCCGCTTCACGCCGGGACATACGCCCGGTCATTGTGTACTGGTTTGCGCCGGGGAGAAAGCCTGCTTTTGCGGCGATTTGATTTTTGCCGCTTCTGTGGGCCGCACCGACCTGCCCGGCGGCGACTGGGA
>DAOTXP010000116.1:0-24634 GCA_034435275.1 Anaerolineales bacterium
ACGGGGAAGCCGGACCGCGCTATCCCTTCGCCAACACCTTGGGCATCGCTGCGGGCTTGCACGAAATCTTCCGCAACAGCGACGTGATCTATATGGCAAACACCCACCCGGTCAATGTCCATGGGCATATCAAAACGACCGCCACCAACGCTGCTTTCGAGGTCACTGCCCTGCCGTGGATCATCTACCGCCATCACTTCGGCACGCTGCCTGTTACTATTAATTCGGACACAACCCCGCTCGATATCGCAGCCGCCTGGACGGAGGACCATCAGTTCCTGACGGTAGCAGCAGTAAACCCGACCGAGGAAGATTTCGGCCTCAGCCTGGATTTAGAGAACGCAGAACTTACCGGTGGGGGGCAGTTCTGGATCGTTACAGCGAATGATCCGCTGGCGTACAACGAGCCGGGACAACCACCCCGCGTCATTATCCAGGAAGGAAACCTGACAGGTGATTCCTCCACGCTGACGGTTCCCGCCTTGAGCGTCATTCTCTACAAGCTGCCCGCCAGACCCTCAACGACATCTACAATAACAATCCCCCAGGAATGCACCGATTCCGAGTACTCCGCAAGCTCCGAGCGCATCGGCGTGATGCAGTCCACGGATGGTGGTGAGAGTTGGGAGTTCCTCGGTCATGCCTGCTTCCATGCACCCACCCTTGCGCCGGTAGATATCAGTCCCATCCTGATCGATAACAGGATTGCGCTCTATTTCGTCGACCTTATGTCGTTCGCGCCCGGCAGCACCCGGACGGTGTATCGCGCCTTCACCAGTGATGGGGTATCATTCACCCAACCTGAACCCGTCTATTCCAGCACGACCCAGCAGCTCACCGACCCGTATGTGCTTGACATGGCCGACGGCGATTTCATAATGTACCTGAGCGATGCCGGAGGCATTCGTATGACGGCAAGCACGGACCAGGGTGCGACTTTCACGTCCAGCGGCTTGGTAACCATCGGCTTAAGCGTTCCCGGGGCGCTGCAACTTCCCGATGGCAGCGTGAGACTGTTCGGGGGGATGCCTTCCACGGGCTCGGATATCTATGGTGCGACCAGCACCGATGGCCTGTCCGGTTTTATATTGGACGCCCAGCCGGCAATTCCACGCAATGACGCCGACATGGTAAACGACGCGCACCCAATAGCGCTCCGCTCGGGGGGGTACCTGATGGCATATAAGGTGCGTCCAAGCGGTGCAACGGATGACCCGACCGAGGATCTGGTTTTCCTTGCCACGAGCGCTGACGGCTACACCTGGACGCCTGGCACTTCGCCCATCGTCAGAGGAAGCGTTCCGAGCATCGTGGAGCTCACTGACGGCACGCTCCTGCTGTACTACGTGGATTTCAACTACTGAGCGACGACGGCATTAGAGGAGTCCAGTCGCTGGGCGGAGGTAGCGGGCGGAGCGGTAAGCGTCTAAAAAGGCCGACGTGCGAAGAGGTCGAGCCTGCGGTTGGATAAGACCTTGCTGGAGAGAGGTAGTTCAGGGCGGGAGTCCGCCTAACCCGCGGCTGCACCTGACGTGGCTATCGTGAGCGGTTGTGAAGGTGGCTGGGCCTGCTGCGGAGGTCGGTTGTGAGGGCTTGTTGCCCCAGCCGCCGCGCAGGTGAACCGCCAGTTAGGCAGCCTCAACGTTACCTGAATAGGACTACCATGAATAAGTACACCGTGAAGCCGCTAACATCGAATACTTGGTCGGACTTCGCCCGGCTTGTCGAGAAGCACAATGGCGTCTGGGGCGGCTGCTGGTGCATGGCGTTTCACCCTGAAGGCACAGGTACCGGCAAGGCCCAATCCCTAAAGAAACAACGGGTTCGCGAAGGCCGAGCTCACGCCGCCTTGGTGTACGACGGTTCCTCCTGCGTAGGTTGGTGTCAGTTCGGGCCGACCGACGAGCTTCCTCGCATCAAACACAGGCGTGCCTACATGGAAGGCCTCAAAGACCTCCCAGATTGGCGAATCACTTGTTTCTTCGTGGATCGGGACCATCGGCACAAGGGCGTCGCATCCGTCGCCCTCAGCGGCGCTCTGCGGGAAATCGGCTGTCTTGGAGGAGGAACGGTCGAGAGCTACCCTGAGGACGTGAAAGGTCGCTCGGTTTCGGGATCCTTCCTCTATAACGTAACGGTCTCAATATTCGAGCAACAAGGGTTCCGCAGGGTCCGTCGTCTGGGAAAAAATCATTGGGTAGTCACCAAGACAGTTCGCAAGGCTTCGAAAAAGACCCTGCGGTGATCGCCCCCCTCGGCTACCCAACACGGCATGCAGCCCACCCGTTGCGCTCGCTGCGCTTCGCTCAGGGCGATGGAATGATGAATGTTGGCAACAAAGCAAAAAGTCCTTACCGGCGATCTGAGGACTTCCTGATGAACTGTGGCCTTCTGATCCGTCAGGAGAAAAAGGCGAAAAAGTATTTGGCACGCCTGCAATTTGCTTATACTATGCTTGGGTTTCGATGGTTGGCTCATCTGCCTTTTGAGATAATTTGTTAGAGGTGCACCATGTCTTCCAGATACATCTTCACGGCCGTCATCCAAAACGCAGGCGGAGGCGGCGCGTTCGTGGAGGTCCCCTTCGATGTGGAGGCGGCCTTCGGCGCGAAGAGGCCCAGGGTCAAGGCGATGATCGAGGGCGTTCCGTATCGCGGCACATTGACGCGCATGGGGACGGAACATCACCTGCTCATCATCCTCAAGGAGATCCGCGAGAAGATCGGTAAGACCTTCGGCGACGAGGTGGAAATAACGGTTGAACCAGATACCGAACCGCGCGTGGTCGAAATCCCGCCTGGGTTGGCAAAGGCATTCAAGCAGGAGAAGGCCGCGGCAGACTACTTCAATTCATTGCCTTACTCGCATCAGAAGGAATACGTCGGATACATCACCGAAGCCAAAAAGGAAGAGACGCGCGCCCGCCGCGTCGCACAGACGATCGAGATGTTGAAGAAACAAAAGAAGGGAGGCTAGCCATGCAACTGCAAACCTATCTCGAATCCCTTTACGATTACAACTACTGGGCCAATCGCCGTTACCTCGCCGTCGCGGAGACCCTCATCGAGGAGCAGTTCTTCCGTAAACAGGGACATTCCTGGGACAGCGTCCACGGCGTCCTCCTGCATATGATGAGTTCGGAGACGGTCTGGTTGAAACGCTGGCACGGCGAATCTCCCCAGTCACATCTCGACCCGAAGGATTTTCCGACCCTCGCGTCCGTTCGGGAGAACTGGGTGAGCGTCGAGAAGCAAATGCGCGGCTTCCTCGCGGCGCAGACCGGGCAAAGCCTCCAGCAGGAGGTCGCCTACGTCAACTTTCAGGGTGAGACGTTTCACCTGCCGCTGTGGCAGTTCATGGCGCATGTCCCCAACCACAACACACATCACCGCGGCGAACTGGCGGCGATGTTTGCGTTGATGAACGTGCCTCACCCCGAAGAGGAAGTGGTGCAATACTTCCTGTTCCAGAGCGGACAGAGAAAAGAATAACTACAGGGGATTTTTAAACGGCATGCCCGCCTTGCGCGGATAGGACAGCGGCGTGGCCGCGGCCTTGTCCACCAGGACGAGGTAGCGTTCTTCCGCGACCCCGGGCAGGACCACCGGCACGAGTTGGCGGATTCTTCCCCCCAGGATTTTCATCGCTCTCTCCGCGGAATGTGCCTCGGCCGGGCCGCTTTCGCCCTTCTGGGCCAGCATCGTCCCTCCGACCTTCAACAGCGGCAACAAGTATTCGCTCAGCACGCGCAAATTGGCGACGGCGCGCGCTACCGCCCAATCGTATTTTTCGCGATGCGCTTTGTCGCGGCCCACCTCCTCGGCGCGGCCGTGAATGACCTCCACGCCCTCCAGGTTGAGAGTCTCGACCATGTGACGGCAGAACCTGGCTTTCTTCCCCACCGACTCGATCAGCGTCAGCCGCATGGCAGGATAGACGATTTTCAGCACCAGGCCCGGGAACCCCGCGCCCGTCCCCACGTCCGCGAGACGCGAGGGAGGATTCGCCTTCCAGGCCAGCACGCACGAGAGCGAGTCCAAAAAATGTTTGGTGCGGATACCGTCCGCATCTCGAATGGCAGTCAGGTTGAATTTCCTGTTCCAGTCCAGCAGTTCGCGCTCGTAGGTCATCAGCGAGATCACCTGCCGCCCGGTCAGGTGGACGTTGAAGAGCGCCTGCGCCTGCTGGATGAATTTTTCCATGTGCGAAAATTATACCCCTCCCTTTTCGAGGGAGGGGCATGACGGCGGGATTATCCTTTTGCCTCTTCGGCTTCGCGTTTGGCTTTGCGCCTGCGGGCCGCGTTGCGGAATGCCCGCACGATCAGCCAGATGGGCGTCCCAAAGACCAACGCGATGGCGAGCAACTTGGGCAGGAAGTTGAGCACGAACCAGATCAGGAAGTCTACGAAATCCTGGAAGAAGAAGATGAGATTCTGGATGGCATCGCGCGCAGTGCCCTGCGGTTCCCAGCCTGCGATTTCGAGCGGCTGGATGGTCTCCTCGGCCACGAGGGTGATGGCGATGGCAGAGAGCGCGGCGGCCTCTTCGTAATACTTCATCTGGCCTTTGATCAACTCGATCTGCTCACGGTAATACATCATCTGATTGAAGATGTTCACCACTTCTTCGGAGGTAGTCTGTTCTTCGAGGATCTTGCGCAGTTGCGCCTCGGCGTCCTCGTACGTCTTCAGACGTGACTCGAGGTCCACGTACGCGGCGGTGACGTCCTCGCCGGAGCGGTTCTCGGACTGCACCTCGACCGCATCGGCCTTGATCTTGTCCAGCGCGTCGTTCAACTTCTCGGCCGGGACGCGGATGGTGATCTGCGCCTCGGGGACCTGTTGACCGCTCTGGGTGTAGGTCTGATAGATATTGGTTGAGACGACATATCCGCCCATCTCTTCAGCCATGGCTTCGACGGCCTTGACTTTGGTCTCAGGATCGGCCACCACCACGGACAGGCTGGCATTCTGGATGACGAGCCGTTCGACCGAGGCGGCCGCGACGTTCCCCCCTCCAAGCGCGTCCGTCTGGCGGGCGCCATCATACGCAGAGGCAGTGGCGGCCGGCATGGCAGGCGCTTCCATCGGATAGGTCGGCGCACCCCCGCCGTAACCGGGCGCATAGTATTCCTCGACCAACGGGGCCTCAGTCGCGGACGGCATCAGGGCGCTGCCGCACGCGGCCAACAGGATGGAGGCCACGGCAAGTACAAAAATGCTCTTTTTCATGTCTCTCTCCTTTCAAGAGGAAGGCGATTTCTCGCACCAATGACGCCTGGACTTTTGTAAATGTTCCATGCTCCAACCACTCCACTGCCAAACTGTCCAACTACTGAATGATCAAACTGCCGAACTACCTACCATCCCTCCGCGATCCTCACCGCGTGTTTTTCGGGCAGGCTCATCTGGCGAATGCGCCTTTGCACCGCGGCCACGTCGTACGACACGCGGCGCGGCTCCCAGGTCTGCGCTTCGCTGTCGTAGATGGCGTAGGCGGCGCGCGGGTCGCGATCGCGCGGCTGGCCCACCGAGCCCGGGTTCAGGATGGCGCGGGGCTTCATCTTCACCAGGCTTCCCGCCTTCGGGACGTCCAGCGTGATGCGGTCGTTGCTCACATCCTTCCCGAACACGCACTGGATGTGCGAGTGGCCGAGGAAACACCACGGCGTGTCGAAATAATCGAAGTTGATGCGCGCCGTGAGCGTGTTCAGCACGTACTCCCAGACCGGGTCGCGCGGGCTGCCGTGCGCCAGCGTCACCTCGCCGCGCACCTTGGCCGCCTCGGGCAGGCTTCGCAGGAAATCCAGGTTATCGGCGTTGAGCACGCGCTCCTGGTATTCCAGCGAACGGCGCGCATCGCCGTTGAAGGCCGAGAAGGGAATGCGCCCGATCACGGCCGCGTCGTGATTGCCCATCAGGCAGGTCAACTGCGGCTGTTCGCGCACCACCTCCACGCACAGGTTGGGATCGGGGCCGTAGCCCACGATGTCGCCCAGGCACCAAGTCTCGTCCGCCGGGCCGGCGTCGGCCAGCACGGCTTCGAGGGCTTCATAGTTTGCATGGATGTCCGAAATGACCAGAACGCGCATGATTACTCCAGCAGCGCCGCGACGTGTGCAATGACGGCTTCGGCCACCTCGGCCTTGCTCATCAGCGGCAGGGATTCTTTCTTTCCGTTTGCAAATAATAACGTGACTCGATTGGTCTCGGCGCCAAAGCCCGCGCCGGAGGCGGAGATGTCGTTGGCGGCGATGAAATCCAATCTCTTTGACTTTAACTTTTCGGACGCGTTCTTGAGCAGGTCGCGCGACTCGGCCGCGAAACCGACCGTCACGCGCGGCCGCTTCTTTTTAGATTTTTGGCCTGCCACCGCTTCGAGGATGTCTTGCGTGGCCTCGAGTTGGATCTGCGGAATCCCATCCCGTTTCTTCATTTTGTTTCCCGCGGCCTTCCTCGGGCGGAAGTCGGCCACCGCCGCGGCCATGACCAGCGCGTCCGCCTTGGCAGACTCGGCCAGCACGGACTCCAGCATCTGCTTCGCGGTTTCCACATGGATCGCACGCGCGCCGATGGGCGGAGTCAACGCGGTGGGTGTGGTGACCAGTGTCACCTGCGCGCCTGCGTCCAATGCGGCTTGGGCGAGCGCGTAGCCTTGTTTACCCGATGACCGATTTGTCAAAACACGGACGGGGTCGAGTGGTTCCTGAGTCCCCCCGGCGGAGATAACGACCTTTTTCCCGGCGAGCGGGCCGCGGCGTCCGAGAATGAGGCGGAGGTGGCCGAGCAGTTCGGTGGTCTCGAGCATGCGTCCCACCCCGCTCAGCCCGGAGGCGAGATGTCCCTCCGCCGGGCCGGCGATGGCCGCGCCGCGCGCGGTCAGTTTGGCAAGGTTTTCCTGGGTGGCCGCGGCTTCGAACATGCCGCCGTCCATTGCGGGGGCGATGAGCAGGGGACACTGCGCCGCCAGCGCAGTGATGGACAGCAGATTATCGGCCAGACCATAGGCCAGTTTGGCGAGGGTGTTGGCCGTGCAGGGCGCAATGACGAGGGCATCCGCCTGATGGGCGAGCCCCACGTGCAGGACGTGCGCCTCGCCGCCCCACAGGTCGGCGTCGGTGAAGGCGCGTGAGCCGGTGACCGACTGGAAGGTCAGAGGCGTGATGAATTGCTCGGCCGCGGCGGTCAGGATCACGTCCACACGCGCCCCGGCCTGGGTCAGTTTGGAGGCCAGGTCGGCGGCCTTGTAGGCGGCGATGGAGCCTGTGACACCGAGCAGGATGTGTTTCCCGCTGAAGATGGACATGCCTCGATTATACTTCTGACCCCCCCCCAGTCCCCCCATTTTCGCTCGTCGAATTTTGGTTGCATAGGCAGGTCTTTAGCGAAAATGGGAGGAGTCCCGACGGGAGGGGCTAATGAAACACCACCTCATATCCCTTCATCTCCTCTCCCTCATAGATAAACTTGGCCGAGAAGAACCTGCCCTCGCGGATCCACGGCAGGAAGACATGGTCGCTTTCCCACAGCAATAATGACTCCACCTCCGCGTCGGGGATCCATTCGAGATGACCCTCGCTTGAGTCAATCAATTCGCCCTCGAACTCGCGCGCGGTGAAGACGAACACGTACCAGTCAGCGCCTTTGAAATGGGGGAACATCAGCAGGCCGACCAACCTGGGTTTGCGAATCTCCAGCCCCGATTCCTCGCGCACCTCGCGGACGACGCACTCCTCGGGCGTCTCACCCGGCTCAAACTTCCCGCCGAGTCCGTTCCACTTGCCCGCATGCATGTCGTCCGCTTTTTTGACGCGGTGGAGCATGAGAGTGTGGTTGTTGTGGTGAATGTAGCAGAGGGTGGCGAGGATCATCTTTTGACCGTAGACAGTAGACTGTTGACCGTATTCATCGTCCACGGTCAACCGTCCATTATCCAAACATGATTTTCAATCCGCGATGGACATGATCGCGCCAACTCGTGTAATTGTGCGCGCCGCCGTGCTCGTGATAGGTCAGGTCGAAGCCGTGCTCGCGGAGGAGGGGTATCATGCGGCGATTATCTTCGAGCAGGAAGTCGAGCCTGCCGACATCCATGTAAATGCGCGGACGGGCAGGCGCGTGGCGAATCAAATCCACGGCCACGAAGTCGCGGCCCTCGGTCTCGAAGACAGGCGACTGGCTGAGGACGCGTCCGAAGATTCCCGGGAGGCGCAGGCCAGTGTAGACGGACATCAATCCGCCAAAGGACGCGCCGAGAACGCCGAACGCGCCAGGATGTTTCTTGATGTCGCGCAAATTCAGTTCGCGGTCCGCAAGAGGCAACACGTCATGCTCGATCCACGCCAGGGTCGCGTCGGAGCAGGCGTATTCCAGGCCGCGGTGCGGGCCTCCGTTTGGCAGGAACGCCATCGCAATCGGGCGGATGCGCTTCGCCGCGATGAGATTATCCACAATGACGGGCAATCGTCCGCGGCGCAGGTAATCGGGGCCGTCGTAGACGATAAGCAATGGGACGCGTTCTTTCGTCGGCGGGCGGTAAAGGGTGACGCGGCGCTGGCCGGGGAATTTCATCATCCACGTTTCGATGGTGTGGACCGTGAAGGTCCCGCGCGGAATCGTCCGCTGGCGAATCGTCCACGGCGAGGGACAGACATCGGGCATGTAGAAGTAGTGGTTATAGTCCTTGAATCCGTTCCAGATGCGGCGCGGGTTGAGCGGATCCGCGAAGCGTGTCTTCGTCTCAGGGTCGTAGAAGGCATATTCGAGATACGCGTCACGCGCGAGGTCGAAGAAACAGGCCCAAAGTCCAGAAGTGACGCGGCCCAATTCCTGCGGATGCTCCTCCCAGCCGTGCAAGTCGTCAATCAGATGGGGAGCCGTCCTGCCCTGCCAGAGAAATGTCACACGCCCGCCTTCGATGATGGGATGGCCGTCACGGCGGGCTTGTTCGAGGAGAGGGTGGATTTTCATCAATGGCTGAATGTGCCCATCAACTCGGCTTGCGCGAGAATATGTCCCTGCATGGCGGAGAGCAGTGCCTGCTTATCCGCGCCGGCAGAGAGGTTGAGGGTCGTGTCGAGCGCGTAGAGTTTGAAGAAATAACGATGCGTGCCGGAGGGCGGGCAGGGGCCGCCGTAGTCGTTCCGCCCCCACGAATTCCTGCCGGTCGCGATCGGAGCGGCGGGCTGGAAGTCTTCGGGCAGGGAGCGGGTCTCCGGCGGGATGTTGAACAGCACCCAGTGATCCCACGTGCCCATGGGCGCGTCGGGATCGTCCATGATGAGGGCGAAGGATCGCGTGCCCGCGGGCGGTTCGGTCCAGGCGAGGGCGGGGGACACGTCCGCGCCTTTGCAGGAGAATTGTGAGGGGATGGGCTGGCCTTGCGTGAAGGCGGGACTGGTCAATGCGAATGACATGACGACCTCCTGAGCAGCAGATTCCAGTGTGGGAGATATTGTCCGAGTCGGCGCGGTGGTTGCTGATGGGGCAGGCGCATTGGTCGGCGCGCCGCAGGCTGTGAGAAACATGGCAAGACAGATCCAAAGCGAAAATGGTTTCATATCGGGTACACCTCCGCGCCAACATGCTGATTCGGATTCAACGTTCGTCGCCGAAGACGAACAGGTCACTGATGGACTCGCGGTGGAAGTTGCGCTGGATGGACGCCGCGAAGATGGGCGCGACGGACAGCACCGTGAGTTTTGGATGCCGCCTTTCGGGCGGGATGTAAACCGTATCGGTGGTGACGATCTCGCTGATCTGCGGCACTGCGGCCAGGCGTTCCAACCCGCCGCGGGTGAAGACTCCGTGCGTGCAGATTACGAGGATTTCCTCCACGCCCTGTTCGACGAGCACGCGGCTCAATTCCAGGATGGACCCGCCGGTGGCGATCTCGTCGTCGTAGATTAGGGCGCGCCTGTGTCCCTTCACCTGATTGCCCACCACTCCGCTAATTCTGACTTCCGTATCCGAAACGCGCTCCTTGTTCCCGGCGGCAACGGGCAGGTTCATGCTCTTTGCAAAGCGCGCCGCGGACTTTGCCTGTCCCATATCCGGCGCGACGACGATCATTCCGCTCAGATCGCGTTTCGAGAGGTACTGCCCGAAGACCGGGCGGCTGGTCAGCGGGTCGGTGGGGATGCCGAAGAAGCCGTGCACCTGGGGCGAGTGGAACATCATACTCATCACGTGGGTTGCGCCGGCCGTTTGAAGCAGGTCGGCCACCAGGCGCGCGGTGATGGAGATGCGCGGCGCGTCCTTTTTATCCGAACGACCAAAGGAATAGTACGGGATGATGGCGTGGATTTCTGAGGCGGCCGCGCCGCGCGCGATGTCGAGCATCATCAACAATTCCATCAGGTGGTCGTTGACCGGCTGGGAGAGCGACTGCACGATGTAGACGCGGCGGTAGCGTACGCTCGCGCCCAGCTGGATGTACAGGTTGTCGTTGCTGAAGCGGGTGATGCGCGTCTCGTCCAACCGGAGGCCGAGTTCGGCGGCGATGCTTTCCGCCAGCGGGCGGTTGGAACTCCCGCTGAAAAAGCGGACTTCGCCTGCGGGGATGAGTGTCTTTTTCATCAAGTCTCCTGAACGCGGAGGCGTGGAATCCAGCGCGGGACTTTTTGCAGATATTCCTCATACGCCGCGCCGAATTTATTTTCCAGGGTCGGTTCTTCGTAAATCGTTACGAACAAATGGGTCGCGGCGAAAAAAAGGAACGGTGCTACGATCAACGCCAATGACGGCGACCAGACCGCCCAACCGAGCAGAGCCAGAATTCCGCCCGCGTACATCGGGTTGCGGACGTAGCGGTACGGCCCGCTGATTACCGGTTCCTTCGGCGGGTCGAACGGCGCGGGCGTGCCTCGCCCGTTGGCGAGGAAAATCCAGAAACACCAGATCATGATTGTCCAGCCGATGAACCATGCAGGAAAGGCAATGTAGCGGAAAACGCCCGGAGAAAAGAGCTCCACATCCGCTGCGGCAACCCGATAGGGAACATATCCGAGCATCAGTCCCGGCACGAGCAAAAGGAAGAGGATGGATTTGAGCGCCGTCATCGGGAATTCCTTTCAGGCGGGTTTGAAGAGCCGTCCAGATTCCCGAGCACGTCCTCCATGACCATTTTCACGATCTCGGAAAGCAGACGTTTCCGTTCAGGGCGGGACAAAACGACATTTTCCTCGTCCAGCGCATTTTCATACGCCTTGACCATGATCTCACGAATCTGCCCGTTGACGTTCGCCGAAACCTTTTTATACATGCGCTCTTTCAAGTTGTCGTAAGAGCCAGGGACCTGTTGATCGCCAAAGGGGTTTTTCATATGGTTTCGCTTTCCGATCTGGGTTTTGGGAACAATTATTTTTTCCTGCCGAAAAAGTCAATGATCTGCTGATGGTGAACCTGCATGTCTTTGATTTCGGCTTCCAGCAGGCGGCGGATGGTCACTTTCACGCCGCGGAAGCGGACGCCGAAATCATTGTTGATGGCCTCGGGCGGGACGGTTTTCAAGTATTCCATCAACTGGTAATGTGATTCTTTCACCAGCGCGAGCATCTCTTCAAACGAGTCCCGTTTGTATTTTGCCACCAGCACGGCGTTATAGGTTTTCCAATCGCGGTCATGCTGATTGTAAAACGGCGGCAGTTGACTTGCCATGACGACCCTTACCGCTTCCAGGTTCGTGTGATCCCATCCGATTACGTGCGCCAGCAAGTCCTTGACGGACCAGGTGCCGAGGAAGACGCGGTCGCGATCCGCTTCGGAAAGTCTGGATACCTCGTCGAGGAGGCTCTGGCGCGCCGCAGTCAGGGCGGCCAGGATTTCATCTTTCTTGCGAATCTGAACTTTGGTAGCCATACTGTTTTCTCAATTCATTATTATTCGGGCTCATCCGTGCGTGTCAGTTGATAGACAAACATGCCGAAGCCGGAGAGAAACCACACCGCGCCGACGACTCCAATCACCCAGCGCGGGATGTCCCAACTGGAAATATCGATGGGAAGCAGGCCGAAGTAGAGCAATAATGTGACTCCGCCGAGGATGCTATCCGTCAGGCCGACGATGAGAAAGGTCATGCGTTTGTTCTGCTGTGGATTCATCTAACCTCTGCTCTTCAACCACTTCAACAATCTCTCGGCCGGCCAGCAGTTGATGACATCCTCCTTCGTCAGCCAGGCGCGGCGGGCGATGGCAACGCCGTAGAACAGCATGTCGAGATCCGCTTCGGAGTGGGAGTCGGTGTTGATGCTGATGGGGATGCCCATTTCCTTGGCGCGGCGCGCATACACATCGTCCAAGTCGAGGCGGGAGGGATGGGCGTTGATCTCCAGCGCCACGCCCGACTCGGCCGCGGCGTTGAGCAGCGCGTCCATGTCGAGGTCCGCGCCCTCGCGGTCCGGGATGAGCCGCCCGGTCGGATGGCCGATGATGTCCACGTGCGGGTTGCGAATCGCGTTGAGCACGCGCTGTGTGACCTTCTCGCGCGGCTGTCGGAGGGAGGTATGCAAAGATGCGAGCACCAAATCGAGGCTCGCCAGAAATTCATCGGGATAATCCAGCGCGCCGTCGGCCTTGATCTCCACTTCGGAGGCGTGCAAAACTAAAATTTCATCGCCGAGTTGTTTTTGAATCTTTTTGATCTCCGCGGCTTGCTGTTTGTGTTTTTCAATGCTCAAGCCGCCCGTCACGCCGAGGCTGACCGAGTGATCGGTGAATGCGATGACCTGGATGCCCCGTTTTGCCGCGGCGCGCGCCATCTCCAGCATGGACAGTTTCCCATCGCTCCACGTGGAGTGAACTTGCAAGTCCGCTTTGATGTCTTTGACCTCGATCAACTTGGGGAGTTTGTTCGCTTTTGCCGCCTGCACCTCACCGCGGTCCTCGCGCAGTTCGGGCGGAATCCACGGCAAGCCGAGCGTCTTGTACACTTCCTCTTCGGTGGCACAGAAGATTTCTTTTCCACCTTTGACTCTGGTAAACGAATGCTCCGACAACGACAATCCCTTATCGAGCGCAAGTTGACGCAATTGCACGTTGTGGTCTTTCGAGCCGGTGGCGTATTGCAGCGCGGTCCCGAACTTCTCCGGCGGATGCACCCAGACCTGCGCGCGCACCCCGTCCGTGAATTCGATGGAGGACTTCGTTTCGCCTTTTCCCAGCACACGCGAAACGCCGGGCAAATTGACAACCGCCTCCATGACCGGAGCGGAATCCTTCGCCGCGACAAGGATATCCAAATCGCCGACGGTGGAGCGCATCCTCCTGAGACTTCCAGCCGGTTGCGCGTCGACGACGCCCTTCACCTTTTTGAGTTGACCGATAATCTCCTGCGCGAGCGGCCAGGCGCGCCCCAGCGGAATCCGCCCCGAGCGCCGCGCCAGCGAGGCAATGCCCTCGAGGATGGCCGCCTCGGATTTCGCGCCCATGCCCGGCAGGCCGCGCAATTTCCCTTTCTTCGCGGCCGTTTCGAGCTGCGCGAGAGTCGTGATGTTGAGCGTCCTCCAGATGAGGGCGATCTTCTTGGGACCGAGACTTGGCACGGCCAGCCAGTCGGCCAGCGCGGGCGGGACTTCCTTCTTGAGATTTTCGAGGAATTCGAGTTTGCCGGTGCGGAGCAGTTCGTCAATTTTTTCCGCGATGGCCTTGCCCACACCGGGGATCTCACGTAACTTTCCCTCTTTCCAATATTCGCCGGCTTCGCGCGGCAGGCTGGTGAGACTCTCGGCGGCCCTGCGATAGGCCAGCACTACATAAATGACCTCGCCCTTGATCTCGCACAAATTGGCGATCAGGGTGAAGGTATCGGCCAGTTGGCGGTTGTTCAGCATCGGACACCTCTAAAAGGGATTATACGCTACTCAAACGAATTCTATTTGACTGTCAACCAGACTCCCGCCAAAACGACTGCCACCCCGATGACCCTTTTTTGATCAAGTAAATGCTTTGTTGCAAACATTCATCATTCCATCGCCCTGAGCGAAGCGCAGCAGAGATGCAGGGCGGTTGATCAGTCGCCTGCGCTTCGTCTGCGGCACGCTCAGGGCCCTCGCTCAGCGCGGTGCGGGAAATGATGGCAACAGGGCATCAAGTAAAATTCACGTTAATCCACAGAATGCGAAAGGCGGAAGTATGTCCCATGATTTTTCGGCGCACTTGCTGGAAGGCCGCAACGGATATGGAGACTGGTCGCCCGGATAGCCTGAAACGCCCGGGCGGCCCATTGGGCCGCCCGGATGGTTATTTTTTCTTCTTCTTGTTCTTAGTCTGTGTTGTCTTCTTCGCTGAAGTCGCCTTCTTTGCTTTGGGTACAGAAGTTTTCTTTGCAGGTTTCTTTTCCTCTTCGGCGACGATCTTCTTCACAAATCTCTCCACTTCCCAAACGACATGGGCTGCGGTGACCGCGTCGCCGGGCTTCACCTCGGTGACGGAATCGCCGCGCGTGGCCGAACGCTTGCGCAAGGGCGCCGCGTCCAGCCGCGTGGACTTGGGCGCGGCCTTCGCGAGGTGAATGGTCGCGATGTGATTTGCCTTGCCGCTGGCCATGCCCGCCAGTGTGACTCGTTTTGGCAGTTCCCACAAAATCACCCCCTTGCCGTAACGGCCCTGGGATGGGATGTCCTTCTGTTCGAGGCGCTTGGCCTTGCCATCCGTCGCAATGACAAAAATCTCGCCCGGCGCGGGCAGGACTTCCATGCCGACCACCTCGTCGCCGACCTCCAGTTTGATCCCATTTACACCTGCGGCGATCAACCCCATCGGGCGGACGTCTTCTTCGCTGAATCGAATCCCCATGCCTTGCGCGGTAGCGAGCAGGATTTCATTCTTGCCGCCGGTCAGCCCGACCCAGCCGAGTGAGTCGCCCTCGTTGACCTTGACCAGTGTGAAGGCCTGGGCCGAGGGGCCGGGCAGTTCGCTGATCGGGCTCTTCTTGACCAGCCCGCCGCGCGTGGCAGTCAGGACGCAGGTCTCTTGCGGGAGGTCGGATTTTTTGGATGGCAGACAGAAGACCGCCGCCAGGGTATCGTTTTCGCTCAGCGCCGAGACCTTGAAATAGGGCGCGCCGTCGGAGAGTTTCTCGGCCTCCGGGATGGTGTGCGCGGCAACCGCCGCGGCTTTTCCATTTTGCGCCACGAAGTAAAGCGTATCGTGCGTGGAGGCGCGCACCAGCCAGCGCGGCGCGTCGTTGCCGCTGGGACGCGGCGGCTTGTCCACGTGTGTGTGGGCGGCCATGCCCTCGGCGGTGACGCCGATGTAGATCATCTGCTCGGGCAGGAGATCGGTGGCGGTGAGCAGTTTGGCGGCCCTGCCCTTTTTGAGATTCACGATTTGCGTGCGGCGGCGGTCGCTATATGCATTTTTGACGCGCAGGAGTTCCTCGGCCACCACGCCGCGCATTTTCTTCGCGGATTTCAGCAGGTCGGTCAACTCCTTGATGAGCTTGGACACTTCCTTGTATTCGGTCTCGATCTTCTTGCGTTCCAGCGCGGCCAGGCGGCGCAACTGCATATCAAGGATGGCATTGGCTTGGATCTCCGTCAGCTTGTAACGCTTCATCAGTTTGGCGCGCGCAGCCTCCACGTCCGGCGCGTTGCGAATGAGGTTGATCACCTCGTCGAGGTGTTTCAGCGCGACGAGCAGTCCCTCCAGGACGTGGGCGCGTTGCCTTGCCTTTTCCAGGTCGAACTGGGCGCGGCGCTTGATGACCGTCAGCCTGTGTTCCAGATAGACGCGTAACGCCTGCTTGAGGGTGAGCAGGCGCGGCTCGCCATCCACCAGCGCCAGCAGGATGATACTGAACGTGGATTGCATCGGCGTGCGGCGGTAAAGTTCGCGCAGGACCGTCTCGGCCTCGACGTTTTTGGTGAGTTCGATGACGATGCGCATGCCCTGGCGGTCGGATTCATCGCGCAGGTCGCTCAGGCCTTCCAGCGTCCCCTCACGCGCCAGTTCGGCAATGCGCTCGATCAGGCTGGACTTGTTGACCTGATACGGCAGTTCGGTGACGATGATGCGGCTCTTGCCGCGCTCCATCTCCTCGATGTGGACTTTGGCCTGGATAGTCACGCGTCCGCGCCCGGACCCGTAAGCGGACTCGATGCCCTCGTCGCCTTTTTCCTGCACGATGACGCCGCCCGTTGGGAAATCGGGGCCCTGGACGAATTCCATCAACTGATCCACATCAATGTCATCCATCTTTTCCCAGCGCTCGAGCATGTACACGCAGGCGTCCACGATCTCGCCCAGGTTGTGCGGCGGGATGGAGGTGGCCATGCCGACGGCGATGCCGGTCGCGCCGTTGACCAGCAGGTTGGGGAGCGCCGCGGGCAGGACCGACGGCTCGACCAGTGTTTCGTCGAAGTTGGAGACGAAGTCAACCGTGTCCTTGTTGAGGTCCGCCAGAATGTCCATGGCGGGCGCGGCGAGACGCGCCTCGGTATAGCGCATCGCCGCGGGGGGGTCGCCGTCAATCGAGCCGAAGTTGCCCTGACCGTCCACGAGCAGAGTCCGCAATGAGAAATCCTGCGCCATGCGCGCCATGGCTTCGTAGACCGCCGAGTCGCCGTGCGGATGATATTTGCCGAGCACCTCGCCGACGATACGGGCCGACTTTTTGTAGGGGGTATCCGCGCGAATGCCCATGTCGTACATCGCGTACAGAATGCGCCGCTGGACGGGTTTCATGCCGTCGCGCGCATCGGGCAGGGCGCGCGCCACGATGACCGACATGGCGTAATCGAGATACGCCTGCTGCATCTCGCGGTCGATGTCTATTTTGCGGACGAGGCCGAGTTCCATGTGAAATCCTTTTCACCGCGAAGGGCGCGAAGAAAGACGAAAGAAGGAGGAATTTTCGCGGTTAAGTTTGTTTCGTTTGCGGGGCTATCTTACGGGGAAAGAGGCGCGGCGTCAAGGCGCGCCTTACGCAAATGGGGGATGGAAAGAACGATGGTCATTCATAGAATTTGCTCATTCATTTGGAGGTGTATCATGCAAATGAAGTCTGCCAAAGAAGTTTGGATCGGGCGCATCGTCGCGTGGGCCGTTGCCCTCGGCATCTCGTGTGCCATCATCTTCGGCACCACGTTCATGCTGGGCCCGGCGCTGTTCTCGAATTCATTCGTCAGCCGCCAGATCGCGCTGGCAGTCTATTGCCCGGGCGCGGTCTCCAACTCGGAACAGCAGGGCCCGTCCGCGCCGACGACCAGCGACCCGACAGGGCCATACGGTCATACCGTTGAGATCACTTGTACCTTCGAAGATGGCAGCACGAAGGTCATCACCAACGAGCAATTCGCGCTGACCGCCATCGGCGGGATGTTTGGTCTCGGCGCGCTATGCGGCGCGGGGATTTCGACCCCGATACTGCTCGTGCCGTTCTTTTTGTTCAGAAAGAAAAAGGATGCGGGTTAATTTGAGTGACTGTCACCTGCGAGGTGGCAGTCACTTTTTAGAATCTCTCCAGCCTCAGCGGATTTAAATCGAACGCAGTCTTCCGTCCATTGACCAACTCCGCCACAACCTGGCCTGTGCCCGGGCCCAACGACAATCCCAGCATGGCATGGCCTGTGGCGAGAATCAAATTTTGATGCTTTGGCGAAACACCGATGACGGGCGCCCCGTCGGGTGTGACGGGACGCAACCCCCCCCAGGTTTCTTTCACATCCAGTTTTTCGTCGAGGCGCAGATATTCACGCGCAGAATTTTCGATGCGCCGAATCCAAACGGGATTCGGCTCCATGCTGTAATTGCCGACTTCAAGACGCCCTGTAAAGCGGAGCCACCCGCCCATTGGAGTGACCGCGATCCTTCGCTCGCCCAAAATCAACGCGTGGCTCGGCATCGTCTTCGTCGCGGACATGGTCATACTGTATCCGCGCGCGGGTTGGATGGGAATGTTCAATTTCAAATCGCGCGCTACGGAGGAAGTCAACGCGCCAGCAGCGAGGACAACTTGCTCTGCTTCAAAATCCCCCGCGTTCGTTTTTATCTTCGTGATTTTTCCGTTCGCGGATTCAAATCCCGTGACAGGTGTATTCTCGAGCATCTCCGCTCCCATCGCGCGGACGCGATCACACAACAGTTTGAGGAATGCGGCGGGGTTGAGGTGCGCATCCCCCGTGAAATGCACACCGCCGATGACATCGTCCAAAGCGGCGGGCTCCACTTCATGGATTTTTGTTTTGTCGTACACGCGGACGGGGATTCCATGCTTCTGCATGAATTCACCTTCGCGCTGTCCATCGTGGAAGGCTTTCTCGGTCTTGTATAAAAAAAGCAAACCCTTCTCTTGATACGCACAATCGAATTTTTCCTCGGCCACGATCTGTGCAACATTCTTCGCGCTCAATTGACCCAGGTCGTTCAACGGTTTGACGTTACGCTGGACGTTCGCGTCACTGCACGCCGCAACGAACTTCCACAACCACGAAATGTAATTTGGGTTCAAACCGACCTTCATCCCAAAGGGACTGTGCGCGGGGTCGAGCATCCATTTGAGGGCGGAGGTCACCACGCCAGGCGCGGCCAGCGGAATAATGTGGCTCGGTACGATATGTCCCGCGTTGCCCGCGCCGCTTCCCTTGCCGATTTCTTTCGCGTCGAGGATGGTGACTTTCCGTCCCGATTTGAGGAGGTAATAGGCACAACTCAATCCAATGGGTCCGCCGCCGATGATGAGAACATCTGATTTTGTTGTCATTTACTCTCGTTCCATATGGTGGTCGGGTAGTCCCGCGTGGTCTTTGCGGGACGTATCGAGACCACACCTTTGAATTTTATATTTTCTTGTTATTGCTGGTTTCGATACGGGCGAGAAGAACACTCGCCCTACTCAACCAGCGGAACTTGGAAATTACTTTATACCTTTTCCAAACGGATCGCGCTCATCCACCAACAGCGTCCCCTCGGCCATCACCCACGCTTCGCCGGTGATGATGGGGATAATTTTGTCACCTTCGAGTTGGACACTGCCCTCGAAGATACTGCCCACGACGCTTTGTTGTTTCCATGTTTGACCCACTTGTAATTTTCCATCGGCGTATAAACAGGCCAGTTTTGCGCTGGTGCCTGTGCCGCAGGGGGAACGGTCATAGGCTTTGCCGGGGCAGAGGACGAAACTTTTGCTGTCCGCTTCGGGCGTGGATGTAAACAGTTCGATATGGTCAATCTCCGCGCCGTTTGCGCCGGTAATGTTATTGACGGTCAACTGCTCGCGGACGCGCCAGGCGAAATCGGTCAGCGCTTCGAGGTTCGACATGTTTATGTCCATGCCGTGATCGTGGACGAGGAAGAACCAGTTGCCGCCCCAGGCCACGTCGCCGTGGACGGTTTTGCCGTCGATCTCGACGGGGACGTGGGCGAGATGACGGGAGGAAGGGATGTTTTTGACAGAGACCCGATTCGGATACATGTCATTGCGAGGGCGTTCTTTGTCCGAAGCAATCTCTTCATTTGCGGGGAGATTGCTTCGTCGCTCACTATCGCTCGCTCCTCGCAATGACAGAGGATGTAAGGTTGCCTCCACCACCCCAACGGGAGTCTCCACTCGAATCACGCCCGGCTGGACTTTACCCATGTATGCCAGCGATGCAATCAAGCCAATCGTGCCGTGTCCGCACATGCCGAGGTAGCCGACGTTATTGAAGTAGATGACGCCGAACTGACAGGTCGGGTCGGCGGGCGGGACGAGGTACGCGCCGACCAGCACGTCCGAGCCGCGCGGCTCGAGCAGGACGGTGCGGCGCAGGTCGTCGTGATACGCTTTCAGCGTAGATAACTTCTCGGCGACAGAACCCGCTCCGAGGTCGAAGGGAAGCGAGGGGATGAGGCGCGTCGGTTCGCCGCCAGTGTGAGAGTCGAGGAAGGAGATTCGTTTCATGTTTTTTAAACACAAAGGACACGAAGGTCACGAAGTGGGTTGAGCGATGATTGAGGCTCTTTGTTTTAGATCATCGTGAATGATGGTCGAGAAGAAATCAAAACGTTGCGCCACTCATTAAACCTTTGTGTACTTTGTGCCCTTCGTGCTTAAATGCTCTTAAAAATCTTTTCAAATTCCACGCGGTCTTCGTCGGTCAATGGCAACAAAGGACGACGAGGAGGACCGACGGGGATGCCGAGCAGTTCACAGCCGAGTTTCACTTTTTGCAGGTAACTGCCGCTTTCCACGCTGCGGAGGAGGGGCATGAGTTTGTCCATGCGGGCGCGGGCGGTGACGAAATCTCCGGCCAGCGCGGCCTCGAGGACGGCGTGATGTTGGAGGGGCGCGCAGGAGGCCGCGCCGCCGATCCACGCGGTGGAACCCCAGAGGAAGTAATCGAGCGCCTGGTCGTCAGAGCCGCAGACGATCTGATAGCGGTCGCCGTAGCGGGCGCGCATGGCGTAGACGCGGGACATGTCACTGGAGGCTTCCTTGATGCCGATGACGTGATCGTATTTGGCGAGGCCGTCCATCACGTCGAAACCGATTTCGGTGCCCGCACGCCAAGGGAAGTTGTAAAGCACGATGGGAATGCTGACGGCTTCCGCGACGGCTTCATAATGCGCGAGCAGTTCGCGCTGGCTGGGACGTGAATACGGCGGGACGGCAAGCATGAGCGCGTCGTAGCCCATCGCTTCCGCGGCGACCGAGTAGCGGATGACGTCGCGCGTCGCGCCAGAGTTCGTCCCTGCGATGAGGGTGACGCGTCCGTTGACCTTCTCTTTGACAAACTGGAAAATATCCAGCCGTTCCTGATCATTGAAGGCATAGACTTCCCCCGTTGTGCCGCCAGGGACGAGACCCGCGATCTTGTTGGCAATCAGATATTCGATGAGTTGCTCGAGGACGGGGTAGTTGGTGGACTCGTCCGCGTGGAAGGGTGTGACGATCGGGGCGTAGATTCCTTTGAGGTGCATAAGTGTTCCTATGTCAGGTAATTGGCAAGTGGTATTTCGCAAACGTGAATGGCAATCCGAGTATATCATCCTCACCTTAACATGAAGAGACGGCTCAACGCCGTCTCTGTAAAACTGACCTGGGGCCTGCTTACGGGTTGGTCTGGTTCCAGCGCCCGCCGTTCATCATGCCGCCATAGGCGCCGGTCCCGCCTATGCAGGGGCCGAAGCCCGTCCCCGCGCCGTAGCCCATGCGGCTGTGCATCTGGTTCATCCAGTCGGCCTGCGCCTGGGTCAGGACGCCGTCCTTGACGGCCGCGGCGATGGCGTTGGCGCGGACGGTGTTCATCAGGCCGTAGAACTCCTCGGCCTTGACTCCCTCGTCGAGGGCGATCTGGTACATGGTCTGGCCGGAGGCGAGGCGGGCATTGATCTCAGCCACGCTCAGGTTGAGGACTTTGGCCCACTCAGCGGTCACGTAGGTGTGAATCGGGCCGGTCTGTCCGTAGCCCATCCTCGGTCCGCGGCCGGAGCCGGGCGCGTAGGGGGTGGCAGGCGGGTTGCCGCCTTGTGCGTAGGCCAATCCAGCCGCGCCGAGAGAAAGGGCAATGACGCCCAGAACTGCGATTACGATTAGCGTTTTCTTCATGGTTTATCTCCTTTATGTTTGGGCTTGCGCCCGTTTTCTGTCCATAGGATAGACCATGAATGTAAAGGTTCCGTGAAGAATGCGGAAAGCCTGCTAAAAGATTAATCTGGACGCAAAAAAGCAAACTCGCCCCGATGGATTCATTTCGGGGCGAGTCATTCCAGACTTTGTCTTCTCTATCGCGTCCAGCCGCCGGGCAGGCGTCCCACGCCGACGAAGACGATTGCCAGCAGGCCGAGGACGACGTACAGTGCGCGGCGGAAGCGCGTTGGATTGTCGAGGTTCTTCCAACGAGCAGGCAAATGCCCGACCGCGGCCGCGATCAGCATCGTGACCAGGTGCTCGATTCGATAGGCTGGGAATCCGCCTCCCGCAAATCCATTCCAGAAAAAGTAGATGAAGCCCAGCAGGACCTGCAGGTCCATCAGGCCGCTGAAGCCAGCCGTCAGGCCGCGGTCCATTTTGCCGAACTCGCCGCCGCGCCGCCAGCCGAGGAAGAATTTTACGATTGTGGCAAGCGCCACAGCGACAATCACCCAACGCAGCGCCGAGTGAATAACAAGCACGATGGTCACGAGAATCCTCCTGACATTGAAATCGGCACAATGGTAGCACAAATTCATTTCTCGTGTAGAATCCAAATGATTTCTCACCACAGAGCACACGGAGTTCACAGAGAATGAGGAAGCCTCTGTGCTCTCGGTGGTGAAACCGCATGTGCCCGAAGGAGACACTATGACCTACACCTCGATCCTCACCGAAACGCGCGGACGGGTGGGACTCGTCACCCTCAACCGCCCGCAGACGTTGAACGCCCTCGACGCGGTCATCCTGCGCGAACTGATGGACGCGCTGGAAGCCTTCGACAAGGACGATGCCATCGGCGCGATGGTCATTGCAGGCGGTGAAAAGGCTTTTGCCGCCGGGGCGGATATCAAAGAGATGGCCGACCGTTCCGAGCAGGAGATGCGCGCCGCCGACCCCGTGGCCGTCTTTGCGCGCATTCGGGACATCCACAAGCCGGTCATTGCCGCGGTCTCCGGCTGGGCGCTTGGCGGCGGATGCGAACTGGCGCTCTCGTGCGACATGATCGTGGCCTCGGAACGCGCCGTCTTCGGCCAGCCGGAGGTGACCATCGGGGTCATCCCCGGCGCGGGCGGGACCCAGAGATTGACTCACGCGGTGGGCAAGGCCCTTGCCATGGAGATGATCCTGAACAATCGCAAACTGTCAGCCGCGGAGGCGCTCCAGTCCGGCCTCGTCAACCGCGTCGTCCCGCCCGACCGATTGCTCGAGGAGGCGGTGTCGCTCGCGGCGGAGGTCGCCGGGCGCGCGCCGCTGGCAGTCCGCGCCGCCAAGAAGATGGTCAACGAGACCTACGAACGTCCATTGGGCGAGGCGCTGGTCGAAGAGCGGCAGGAATTTTACGGCCTGTTTTCCACCGAAGATCAAAAAGAGGGCATGTGCGCCTTTCTGGAAAAACGCAAGCCGGAGTGGAAGGGAAAGTAGCCCCGCCGGCCCATGCTCACCATCCAGCAATTGCTCGCAGGTTTTCAATCGCTTCCGTTGCGCGGCCGGCCGGTGATCGCGCATGGTTCGTTCAAATCGTTTGGGATGGTGCAGGGCGGGCCCAAAGCCGTCATCGACGCATTGATCACCTCGACCGGTGCGCTGGTCATGCCGACCTTCACGTACAAGACAATGGTCACGCCGCCGGTGGGTCCTCCCAACAATGGGGTGACGTATGGGAACGGCCGCGACCTCAACCGCATGGCCGAAGCGTTCCATCCCGACCTGCCGGCCGACCCCCTCATGGGCGCTCTTTCCGAGACTTTGCGCCGGCACCCGTCATCGAGGCGCACCCTGCACCCGATCCTCTCCTTCGCGGGCGTGCGCGCCGACGCCGCCCTCGACCGGCAGACTCTGCTCGACCCGCTCGCACCCATCGGTGCGCTGGCGGAGCAGGACGGATGGGTTGTGCTGATCGGCGTGGATCACACGGTCAATACGAGCATTCACTACGCCGAGAAACTGGCCGGGCGAAGACAGTTTATCCGCTGGGCGATGACGAGGAATCGAATCGTCGAATGCCCGGGCTTTCCCGGCGATTCGTTCGGATTTCAGCAGGTGAGCGAGTATCTGGAAAACGATGTGGAGCAAATCCAACTAGGCGGAGCGATCGTGCGCGCTCTTCCCTTGCTGCGGTTGTTCGATGTGGTCAGGACGTTGATCAAAGTCAACCCGCTGGCATTGCTCTGCCAGCGAGAGGATTGTGAACGATGCAGGGATGTGAGGTTAATGGCTTGATCAATTCATGGCAATCTCGCGCGGCCTGACCTCGCGTTCGAGACGCGCTCCCAGATTATCCTCCGCTATGTCAAGATCGTACTCTGCCTGTAAACCAAGCCAGAATTGTGGGGAAGTGCCAAAATAGCGCGCCAACCGCAGAGCGGTATCCGCGGTGACACTGCGCTTTTCAAGCACGATTTCGTTGATGCGCCGCGTATCTACCCCGATCTCAATTGCCAGGCGGTTCTGGCTTAGATTCAACGGTTTGAGGAATTCCTCCAGCAGGACTTCTCCGGGGTGGATGGGATTTAGTTTCTGTTCAACCATTCTTACTCCTGTCAGTGGTAATCAGCAATCTCCACATTGTAGGCGTCGCTTGTCCGCCATTCAAAACAAATTCGCCATTGATCATTGATGCGGATACTGTATTGACCTGTTCGATTTCCGCTGAGTTTTTCGAGGCGATTTGCGGGCGGGGTTCTCAGGTCATTTAGCGATATTGCATTATTGATCATCCTTAGCTTGCGCAATGCGACTTGTTGAATATCGGAGGGGAGTTTGCGCGATCTTTGCCGCCGATATATCTTTTCGGTCTCTTCGTCTTTGAAGGATTTGATCACACCATTATTATATAGCGAGATGCGCTAAACGTCAAACACAATACCCCTGAAAAATTACCCGCTGTGAAGGGTGCAGCAGGTAATCACAGGTGTTTGACGGTTCTAATTTGTCAAATCGATTTCCTGACCATCATATTGACCCGTGACGTGCAGGTTGTAATCCGCGTCGCGGGTGTAGACCAGCAGGCCATCGGCCAG
>DAOTXP010000117.1:0-2413 GCA_034435275.1 Anaerolineales bacterium
CGCCAGCATGTGCAGGGTGGCGTGTTCGAGGGCGTGATTGCGGCGGGTTTCGAGGATGAGAGGGAGATCGAGAATTTGCATGGAGGGATTATACCGCCCCCACCCGCCCTGACGGGCACCCTCCCCCAAATTCTATGAATTTGGGGGAGGGTGGGAGGGGGTCAGGCGGAAGCGGCTGCGCGGGCTTCCTCGCCCATCGGCGCGGTGGCGCGCAGGAAGCCGAGGAAGAGAAGAATCACGCCCAGGAATTCGCCGAGATACAGCGCGCCGGGGATGCTGATGCGGCTGAAGAACCCGCCGAAGGCTGGCAGCATCGCGCCGACCGCGATCAGGATGTTGCCAATCGTACGGTGGAGCAGGACGCGCTTGCGCCAGAAGAGGAACGACGAATAGGCCGCCCCGCCGACCAACGCAATCGTGCCATACAAGTTGAAGAACGGAGTCAGCACGCGCACGCCCGGCGTGAGGATGGCGTGTCCGCTCAACTCGCGCCCGGTGTGACCGGCGTCGATCATCTGCGAGGGATCGAGTTGCGCGGTGAAGATCTTGAACGCGGCATAGACCGAACCGAGGACGAGGATCGCTAGCAACGCGTTCGCCCACTTCGGCTTCGCCAGCAGATACACCGTGCCCTGTCCCAGCCAGGCAGCGACCAGGATCGCGCCGAACAGGTACCACAGGCGGAAGATCAATTCGTTCCAGCCGAACGCGCCGTAGTAGAACTCGGCGAATCCGCCGATGCCGTAGAAGATCATGCCGACGCCCCACAACAGCAGGTGCGTGCCTTTGCGTTCGATGTAACGCTTGAACACGAAGAAGGCAAAGACGAAACTGATGATGCTCGAAAGCAGGGGGATGATGCTGTTCATGAAACCTCCAGAATTCTTATTCTGTCATTGCGAGCCACATCGCGCTGAACGCAGGACGAAGTCCGAAGACGAAGCGGTGGCAAAGCAATGATGTATATTTCCGCGGCTAATTTCGATTCACGCCGCGCCGGGGATGAGTCCCAGCGCCACGCCGAAGATGATGATGACCAACGTTACGATGAGGATCGCCACAATGGTCAACGCAATCGGGACAATCTTTTCATAGACGGGCGGATACCGACGTTTGGACATGTTCCTCACGGTTTTGCATCTTCTAACGTTTGATAAGTTTGCAGCAGGTTCAACAAAATCAAGTCGGTGAAGGCATTCACCTTGCGAAGCATCTCGCCCCAGGCCTGCCCCGAAGGGACATTGGCCTTCTGATATGTCTCCACGATGGCCTCCATCAGGTTGTTGCGGAAGAACAAGAACGCCCGCGCCGCGTCGGCCGATTTCAGTCCATAGCGCTGGGCGCGCGAGGCGTATTCATAACCCACCGCGTAGGCCTCCGCCTCGGCGTTCTCTCCGTTCGAGGCCAGCGAGGCCATCAGGCTTTGCATGAGGGACGCGCCGCCCTGACGATATTGTGTGCGCGCTTCCTCGTCCAGTTTTTGATACCAGGGCTCGGCTTCGAGACGTCCCTCCGCGATGCGGACGCGGATCTGACGCACCGCGGCGCCCATGACCTCGGCCGGGTCCACCTCGTGAGGCGTCGCGCCCGCCTTGAGCCACAACTCCACCTCGTCGCGGCGATAGCGGCGGTGTCCGCCCTTCGTCTTGTGGACGGGCAGCAGCCCCTTATCGGACCAGACGCGCACCGTGCCGGGATGCACGCCCATCAAGGCGGCCGCGTCGCTGAGGGAGAGCCATTCGTTGGATATTGTGGTTTTCATGCAATCCTCGGTGGTCGAGTAGCGACGAACAAAGTGAGGAACGTACCGAGACCACCACTTCCAAGATATATTTCGTTTTCGTGCAACTCGTTGGTCTCGGTACGGCGGAAAAACGCCGCCTACTCGACCAACGGATTTAATCCGCCATGGCAGCGCGCTCGACCACCGACGGCGCTTCGGCCTTGGCCTTGAAGGCCGAAACGTCAATGTTATAAATGAGCGAAGCCGCAATGACCAACAATAACGCCTCGATGGAAAAGACGATGGCGTAACCGATCACAGCATTTTGTGTGATCTGGGTCGCCACATCGCGGACCGCGCCGCCGAGCACGGACCCGGTCAGCCGCGAGAGGGCGTTCGAGAAACCCCACGCCCCGATGAACAGGCCGACCTTGCCCGGGGCGGTTAGGTCGAACATGAGCGAGAGGTTGGCAACGGTGGAGAGTCCCGTGCCGAGACCCAGAAGCATCACGCCGCTGTAAAAGAGCGGGATGCCGCCGGCGAAGGCGCTGAACACGATGACGATGAATCCCGCCAGCGCGCCCAGGTTGCCCACCTGCGCGACCAATCGTTTCGCGAGGCGTCCCTCCAGCGCGCCCGCGACGAGGATCGCCAGCAGGACGCATCCGCCCCAGATGGAGGTGATGCGCG
>DAOTXP010000118.1:0-3118 GCA_034435275.1 Anaerolineales bacterium
ATCTTGCGCCAGAAGATCCACATGCCTGGCGAGATGTATTCGATGGCTTTGAGGACAGGAGTCCAGATGAGGGGCAGGTCGTCCCAGGCGTCTTTGCTGAAGAGTGTTTGCATGATGATGAGCAGGGCGATCTTGCGGCTTTCGACCAGCATGTCCACGATTTGACCATTCTTCCATTGCGATGCGACGCGGTCTGTCTGGCGAATCATCATGTCGGTGTAGGCGGGCAGACGTGAAGGGTGAAGCGGCGGCTCCATCAACGCGCGGTAGCGGTCGTGTTCTTCGCCGTCCACGATGAGGACGCCGCGGCGGAGCAAATCCGTGACGGGGTCGGTGTTGCGCCACAGGACTTTATCGCGCTCGGTGACGAGGACTTTGCGGTTCGCTTCGGGACCGAAGACGACATAGGGACGGAAGCCGAGCAGGGGAATCTGAAAGAAGCGCCCGACGTGTTTTGCCATGACTTTGAGCGGCCCAAGCGGGGAGCGTTCGGCGAAGAGGGCGCGCAGGGCGGCGCGTCCGAGTTCGGGGGTGATGGGTTTTTTCATGGGGAAACGTTTGAACGTTTGAACGTTCGCTCTCTCTCCCACTCCTCAATTTCACCAGGGACGATTTCCATCAACGGATGCGGCTGGATGTGCGTAACCGAAGCGTTGCGCTGATGCCGCGGCGGGTCGCGGTGCAGGAGTTTGTTTTGCAGGTGCGTCCACTCATAGCGTACCTGTCCCTCGGCCACGCGGATTTTTGGGCAGGGACGCGGGTCATCGAGTTTGCTCTGGTCGAAATGGTAGCCGCGCCGTTCGGCCTCGCGCCACACTTCCCAGAGATAGATGTTGACAGCCGCCTGCGGGTCGGGCTGGGCTTTGAAGCGCTCCAGTTGCGGATGATTCTTGTATCCGCGCGTCTTGCTTTCCAGCACGGCTTTGGCCAACAGTCCCTCCCGCCAGAGGGCGGTCAGTCCTTTGGCGTCGAGGTAAGAGGGGTGAAGACTCCACAAGCGCATTAAAGGTCCATCAATAGCTCACCTTACGCAAAACGTCCCGAAGGTTCTCGTAGATCAACCTGGTTTTTAGTCCAAATGTCGCACGGCGTCACGGCGACGCCTTTGGGACAGTGCGTAACATCGGTCAGTAATTTTGGCTCTTCCGTTTTTAACGGGAAACCGAAGAACCTTTGCCGCGAATTACGCTAATTCACGCAGATTTTTCGGAAAAATTAGCGGAAATCCGAGTAATTCGCGGCTGAAAAACCTGTCATCCGCTGTTTAAGACGGGAGAACCGCCTTTGTCAAATAACCAGAATAATTCCGAGCACGATCTCGGTGGCGACGCTGATCCAGTTCGATTGGACCGAGGACTTGTCCACGAAGATGGAGACGACGCGCACGGCGGCGATAGCCAGGTACATGATGCCGAGCATTTGATAAGTCTCGCGTGTGGCGAGAACGAAGACCGCGATGCCGAGGCCGATGAAGAGTCCGCCGAGGATGGTGCGTATCTCGGTGATGCCGCGTCCGTCCGCGGCGGTCAAGCCCGTGAAGCCTTGCACACTGCGCGGCCAGAGCAGGGAGACGAGTCCCGTCACGATGGTGAGGATGACGGCGACGAGCTGGAGAATTTTGAGAAGGGTCATTGTCATTTCTTTCAAGTGGTGGTCGAGTAGCCCTGAGCGGTTTTTGCGAAGGGCGTACCGAGACCACATTGCTGTTTCTGGTTTCCTGTTGGTCTCGATACGCCCCGAACTGCACTTCGATAAACTCAGTGCGGCGCACGGGGCTACTCGACCAACGGCGACCCCAGGTCATTTCATCCGCGGGATCAAGACAGGCGTGTTCTTTTTGTACTCTTCGTACTCCGCCTGGCCGCCCCATTTGACGTCGGCTTTTTTCTCCAGCAGGGGAATGCCGCTGACGCGGGTCAGGAGCAGGGTCACAAACAGCGGGGAGATCATCGCGACCCATTGCCAGCCTTGCAACACAGGAATGGCGATGATGGCTATGCCGATCCACAAGACGATCTCGCCGAAGTAATTGGGATGGCGCGAGCGCGACCACAATCCCGTGCGGATGAACTTGCCCTTGTTGGACGGGTCGGCGTTGAAGCGGCTCTTCTGCGCGTCGGCGGTCACTTCGATGGCGAAACCGATTACCCATACCAGCGCGCCGACGATGGCGAAGATGTCCAAGTCTTTGCGGACGGATTAGGTGATGGCAACCAGCGCAGCCGCGGCGGTGAAGGTGATCCACAAGCCCTGGATTGTCCACACGTTGAGGAAGCGGAAGAAGTTCGGCTTGATCTCATCGAAGCGGTCATCCTTGCCCGCCTTGCGGATGCGGCTGAAGAGGAACGTTCCAAGGCGCGCTGCCCAAACGATGACCAGCGCCGCCAGCAGGAGGGCACGGGCGTCTGCGCCGTCGCTAAAGAATACGGCAATGAGCGTGATCGAAAGGTAGGTGAGGCTGCCCGTCAGGTCGTAGAATTTTTCGGTCTGGACGATGTAGGCGGGAATGAACGCCAGCCACTGAATGAGGAAGGCGAGGACAACGACCAGCCCAAAGACGGGGAAGCCGCCGAGCGTGGCGCCGCCCTGACTGCCCGCCAGCGCGACGAGACAGCCGATAAGGATCAAGATGGGGAATACGATGAACGAACTTGCATTGGAATTTTTCATGTTGATAGTTTGCTAACTTCTCTGGATAGCCAGTCAATAATTGGACGGCCCGCTCCATTGATGTGCTGGTTCACAGCGCGGGCATAACTGGTAATGAAGTCCGCCAACTCTTGCGCGGGGCGGTTGTGCGCCTGGATCAGGGTCTTCAGCCATTCGATTTCACCCGACACATACTCGATGTCGCCGAGTTGCAGCGCGGCGGCAATGTTGTTTCCGAGATGTGTGATGCCCGATATCAGATCTTCGGGGCTGACCGTCAGCGGTTGGATGAGTTCGCGCAGGGTTAGTTCGATCTCGGCGCGGCGGGAGGTGAAAAATTGGTGCGCGGCGAGATATTCCTGCGAGACGGGCTTCGAGACCCTAAAGGTCGCCGAGACCTTTAGGGTTTGCTCTACTTCATCGAGCGCGGCTTCAAGACTTGTCCCCAGGAAGTGAGCAGGAATGCTTT
>DAOTXP010000119.1:0-59202 GCA_034435275.1 Anaerolineales bacterium
TAGCGCGGCAGGTCGGTGTTGGAGACGAAGCCTGTGAATGTGACATTGGACAGTCCGCGCGCTGAGGCTTTTTCGCTCCATTCCGCGACATCGGCCTGCCTCCCACCCACCCAGACGAAACCCGCACCCGGAATAGATTCTGCCAACTGCAAAAACAAGTCCGCGCCGCGGCCGGTGTAGAGGTGACCGGCGCACAGGACCGTTGGGGCCGCGGGGAGGCCGATTAAACGGCGGGCAGTTTCGGGGTCCGGCAGGGAGGCAAAGCGCTCGAGCTCGACTCCGTTCGGCGCGATGACCACATCCTGGGCGCGCATCTTCATGCGAAAGTCCTCTTCGAGAGTCCGATGCAGCGCCTCGGTGATGCAGACCAGCCGCTTGCGGCCCGGCAGTCGGCCAAAGGCGCGGTGCCAAAATGGACCAAAGAAGCCGGATGGCTGGATGTGAATTTCAAAAATGGTGGGTATGCGCACCAGCAGACCGAAGACCGCCGACTGCGGCAGCCAAACGTAAAGCAAATCGGGCCGGAGGGCGCGGGCATGAAGAACTGCAGAGAGAGTAAACTCACGGCGATTTGTTTGACTCAGCCATTCGATGGGGAAGCCGGTTTGCAGGCCGTAAATCTGTTGAAGGTTTAAAGTTGGCAGGTTTGCAGGTTGGGGGCCGGGCACGAGCAGGGTGAGGTCGTGGCCAAGCTGGACGAGGGCCTGGGAGGCCTTCATCACCTGGATGCTGTTGGCGGTATCGGAGGGGATGCGCGAGCCGGCGATGGCAATGATCTTCATGGCAGATCAATGCGCTGGTAGATGTCAATGATGGATTGCCAGCGGCAGGCTTCCACCTTGCGGGTGGATTCGAGTTTGATGTGTCTACCGGCCTTGAGCGCCTGTACGACCCAATCCTGCTCCCAGCCTTTTTCGATGAGAACGTAATCCGCCTCGTTGATCCACTGGCGGGCAAGTTCGTCGTTCCACAGGCCGAAGCGCAGGAGCGCGTCCGCGTCCCCGCTGATGAGATAGGAGTGGACGTGATGCAATTGCGGCGGATAGACCGTCACGTCAGGGAGATAGAGGAAGATGGCGTCAATGCGGCCGTCCCAGTACACCGTCGAGCCGGGCGGGATGAGACTGCGTAAATGTTCCCCGGCGCGCTCGTAGGTGGCAATCACATCCGTGTCGCCGCAGGCGAAGAAATCATTTCCTTTGCCGAGGGCGACGGTCGGTGTGAGCAGGAAGCCGAGGACGAGGAGCAGGGTCAACGCCAGCGAGGCGGTGCGCGGGCCGCGCTGTTCGAATGGCAATCGTCGGCGGAGCCAGGTCAGCAACAGGAAGAAGCCGATTGCAAAGAGAAAACTTGCCAGCAGGGTGAACAGGCGGCGGAAGAGCAGAAGGTTGGAGACGCCGGTGATGAAGTGGGTCAACGTGCCCCAGACGCGTCCATCCTTGATCTGGTCGAGGACGGAATTGGCGAAGTCGGCGTTCACATCTTCGTACGCGCTGAAGCCGACGCCGAAGATGACGACGACGATCAGCAGTAAAACGAATCTGCGGCGCAGGGCGGAGGCGCCGCGCTCGAGAAAGGGGAAGGCGACGACCAGCAGGACGAGGCCGAGAAAATCGAAAAAGACAACGTAGAGCAGGATGCACGAAACGCAATAGGTCTTCAAAAAGGAAACCGCCATGTGCGCGGCCAGCAGGACAATCAAAAGCACGGAAAGCAGGATGGCGGCGCGCATACGCGGCGTCAGCGGGCGCGGCGCGCGGGACGGCCATATCAGCCAGACGGTCAGCGCCGAACCGAGGGAGACGAAATGCAGGCGCAGGGTCATCCAGAAATACAGGAAGACCGTGTAGAGCGTGCGCGGCTCGTTGGGCGCGTCGCTCAGGCCGCGCGCATCGGGCGGGACGCGCCAGGGATCGAGGAACGGCGTCAGATTCGCGGGAAACCAACCGACCCAGATTTTCAGAACGTTCGGCCAATATGGAGCATATCCAATTACCAGGACAATCGCGCTTGCCAGCGTTGCCAGCAGGCCTATCCGCCAGCCATATTGCCAGAAAATGTAAAGCAGGATGATCGGGACAACCGGCGCGAGGTTGATGCGCGTCAGCGGGAGCAAGGCCGCGATGGCCGCGCCCAGCATCAATTGCCAGACGGAACGTTTCTCGCCCAGCAAAAAGACCAGACTCCAGACGAACATACAGACAATAAGTCCCTGCGAGACGGCCAGCGTCAGCACTTTGACTTCGGCCGGGTTCAGCGCCATGGCCCAGACCGCGCCTGCCGCCCACCACGTCCCGCCCCAGCGGCGGACGAGAATCCACAACCCAATTAACGAGATGAACGCCAACACCATCATGAAATAACGGCCGGTATCGAGGCCGGGACCGAACCATGCCTGGATCGCGCCGGGGATGAGGAAGGCCAGCGGCGCGTGGTTGGTCCACAGGCCGTAATCCTCGTAGAGCCGATACCGGCCGCTGAAGAATAACAGTCCTTTATAGAGATAAAGTCCCTCGTCGAGATAAGAAGTGTGGTTATGGGCGATTGTATAAGCATGGACGGCATAAAAAATACCGCCCAGGACGGCGAGGAAGAACGGCAGCCAGGGCAGGGAGATCAGTTTTTTGAACGCGGCGGAAATTGACTGCATGGAGTGATTATACAGCCTGCATGGAAGCGACACGGCTGCGAATCACCGTCAGCCCGCGCCAGACGATCAGTCCAATCGAGGCGATGAAATAGGCGGACATCAACGCGGCCATGGCGAGATAGCCGAAACGCGGCACGAGCAGGAAGACCAGCCCGATCTGGACCGCGCCGGTAACTGCCGCGGCGGCGAGAGGATAGGACGGCATCCCCAGCGCGAGCAGCAGCGGACGATTCCAGTGCAGGATGTTGGCAAACCCAAAGCCAAGCAGCAGGATGACCGCCGCCGGGTAGGCCGGGGCAGATTCGGCCCCGTAGATGAGCGGAATCAGCCACCAGCCCAGCGTGGCCAGCCCGCCGCCCGCGACCAGAGTCCACGCGGCGGCGATGGAACTGACGCGCCGTAGCAGGCGCAGCACTTCCAGCCATTTCTGCCGCGCGACCGTCTCGGTCAATTCGGCGTAGGTCGGCCAGATGAACGGCTCGATGGGCAGCATGACCAAGTTGATGAGCGAGAGGGCCAGTTTGAAATAGCCGACCTCGGTCTGCGTTGACAGCGCGCCGAGGAACAGCGGGGCCGAGTCGCGCACGATGAGATTGACTGTGCCATTCAAATTGGTATTAACCGCGAACTTCAAAATGCCGCGCCAATCGACCGGCACATTCACTGGCGCGTCCCGCCAGCCGGGCAGGCTTCGATTCAATTGAAGAACGGCCAGCGACGCAATTGTGATGCCAGCCAGAATCTTGCCCGCAAGATATGCAAATAGAACATGCGGAATCCCGCCTCTGAAGAGGAACGCCGCGCCAATCAGCGCAGCTGTGGTAAGGCTCTGAACGAGATTGACCGCCGCGATACGGTCGAAGCGCTTGAACGTCTGCAGGACGCCGGTCGAAGTCTCATAGACCATGTTGCCCAGCAGGAACAGGCCATAGGTCGCGAATAGTGGCGCAATCGAGACATCTTTGGCAAAAGTCAACGCGGCCCAGGGCGAAAGTGCCAGGAGGACAAGGTAAGCGGTGGCGGCGGTGAGCATCTCGGCCAGGCCAATCCCCTTGACCAGCGCCGCGGCACGCGGGCGGTCGTTCTGCGCCAGCGCCTCGTCCGCGTATTTGACCAGCACCTCGCTCATGCGAAAGGAGAGCAGGCGGTTGACATTGGAGGCAAAGACGAGAATCGTTCCTGCTACGAGGCCGTAACCGTCCACACCCAGCAGGCGCACCGCCAGGATGCCCTGCACGAATCCCAGCGCGGCGGAGACGGTATTACTGCTGAACAGGTAACCGCTGTTGCGCAGGACACGCACGAAACGCGGGTCCTGCCGCCAGCGAGAGAGTCTTTCGAAAAGAGAGGGCATGGAAAAATCAGGGGGTCAGGATGTCCTTCGCCCAGTCGCGTTCGGCGCGGTACCATTCGACCAGCCGCGTCATACCTTCGCGCAGACCCACCTGCGGTTTCCAGCCCAACAGTCTGCCCGCCTTGCTCACATCGGCCCAATTGGAGCGCATATCGGCGGGATCGGGCGGACCGTAGTGGACAGTGGCTTTTTTACCGACCACCTCTTCGACCAGTTTGATCAGGTTGTTAATAGTAATCACCTCATGCCCGCCGAGGTTGATGACTTCGTAACCCAGCGGTTGGAGCGCCGCGAGGGTGCCGCGGGCGATATCCTCAAGATAGGTGAAGCCACGTGATTGCTCCCCATTGCCGTTGACGCGCACCGGACGTCCCTCACTGATCCATTGCACGAAGCGGAACATGGCCAGGTCCGGGCGGCCGGCGGGACCGTACACCGTGAAATAGCGGACAACGGTCACGTCTATATCATAGAGGTGATGATAAGCATGTGCAATGGCCTCAGCGGCTTTCTTGGAGGCCGCGTAGGGTTGAAGAGGTTCACTGCTCGACGCGGTTTCAGGCGTCGGGTAGGGAGGATTCGCTCCGTAAATGCTGGAGGTGGAGGCGAGGATGAATTTGGGGATTCCGTTCCGACGCGCCAGTTCGAGCATGTTCAGCGTGCCGGTCGCGTTCGAGTCCATGAAGATCCAGGGATTCTCCACGCTGTAACGCACGCCGGCGCGGGCGGCCAGGTTGATCAGCCCGCCGAACTTTTGACCGGCCAGTGCAGGATGCTGGAGAATCTGTTTCTCGGAAATATCGGCGCGCAGGAACGTAAAACCCGGCAGCGCCTTCAATTGCTCGAGGCGATATTCCTTCATGCGGACATCGTAGGCATCGTTCATGTTATCCACACCTACGACCGTATGTCCCTGCTCGATCAGCATCGAAGCGGTGCGCGCCCCGATAAATCCCGCCACGCCACTTACCAGATAGTGTGCCACGTTTCAAATTCCATGTTTCAAGTCCCGGGTGTCATGTTCCAAGTCTGACACCGTGAACTTATAAACGCACCACGTTGGGGTTGCCCTTCGCAATCTTGCCGGTCGCGTTGCGCGAATCGAACACGAACTTCGCGGCTTCGACGATGGCGGGATAATCGTAGACCTTGTGGTTGGTCACGATGACCACCGCGTCTGCCTCGCGGACGGATTTCATCACATCCTTCACACTGTCCATGTGCCAGCCGTCAGATTCATGATGGATGTGCGGGATATACGGGTCGTGATATTCGACCAGCGCGCCTTTCTTCCGAAGCAGACCAATGACGTCCAGCGCGGGGGATTCGCGCATATCATCAATGTCGGGCTTATAGGCCGCGCCGAGGACGAGCACTTTACTGCCTTTGAGCACCACGCCGCGGTCGTTCAGCGCCTCCAGCACGCGCTGCACCACATAGCGCGGCATGTTGGTATTGATCTCCGAGGCCAGTTCGATGAAGCGCGCGTTGTAATTGAATGATTTCATCTTCCACGAGAGATACAGCGGGTCGATCGGGATACAATGGCCGCCCAGGCCGGGGCCGGGCGTGAATTTCATGAAGCCGAACGGCTTGCTGGCCGCGGCGTCAATCACCTCCCACACGTCCACGCCCAGACGCTCGCACATGATGGCCAGTTCGTTGACCAGGCCGATGTTGATCATGCAGAAGGTGTTTTCGAGCAGTTTCGCCATTTCTGCCGCCTCGGCCGAGGAGACCGGGTGGATGGTCTGAATGGCGCCCCGATACCAGGCAGCGGCAACCTCGGAACAAGCCGGGGTGATTCCGCCCATCACTTTGGGTGTATTGATCGTGGTCCAATCCTCGCGTCCGGGATCGACGCGCTCAGGCGAAAAAGCCAGGAACCAATCCTCGCCCACTTTTAGTCCGTGTTCCTCACCCAGTTTCGGCAACAGAATCTCGCGGGTGGTGCCGGGATAGGTGGTCGATTCCAGAACGACAACCATGCCTTTGTGCATATATTTCGCCAGTTGCTCCGTGGCTGAGATAATGAAGGACATATCCGGGTCGCCGGTCTGACGCAGCGGCGTCGGCACACAGATGCTGACCGCGTCCATCTCCTTCAGCACCGAGAAGTCGGTCGTGGACTTCAGCCTGCCATCCTTGACCAGTTTCGCCACCGCTTCAGTGGACACATCCGGGATGTACGAGACGCCCTGATTGAGCGACTCGATCTTGCGTAGGTCGGGGTCCACACCCGTGACGTTAAACCCGGCCTCGCCAAATACAACCGCCAGCGGCAGGCCCACGTAACCCAGGCCCAGGATGGCAATATTGGCAGTCTTGTCTTGCAGTTTTTGGGTGAGCGTATCTTTGATGCTCATTCTTTTTTCCTTTTTCAGTGATCGCCTGAACTCGTCAGATCAGCGAAATTAAAACATACTCAATTGCTTCGGTTCTTCTTTAGGAGACTCAACCTTCTCAGCCGCAGCGGACTTACCCAACGCGGCGCGCGCCTGCGCCAATAACTGCGGCAGTTTGGCAAAATCAGCCATGATGGCCGGTTTGAGGGCGGCCTGGTGCAGCGCGGCGGCCGGGTGGAACATGGCGATCACAAAACGGCTGCCGACTTTACGCATCTGTCCGTGCACGGCGCTGATCTTGGCCCCCGGCATGAACTTGCCCATCGAGAAGCGTCCCAGCGTCACAATGATACTCGGATTGATGGCCGCGATCTGTCGTTCCAGATATTCGTCGCAGGCGGATAACTCATCCGGCAACGGGTCGCGGTTGCCCGGCGGGCGGCACTTGACTACGTTACCGATCCACACGTCCGAGCGTTTCAGCCCGGCCTGTGCCAGCAGTTGTTCCAGAAAGTTCCCGGCCGCGCCCACGAACGGGCGTCCCTGCTCGTTTTCGTGGAAGCCCGGGCCCTCGCCGATGAACATGATCTCGCAGTGGGCCGGCCCTTCCCCGGGCACCGATTTCTTGCGCGTACTGTGCAGCGCGCAGCGCGTGCAAACCGAAACCTCGCTTGCGATCTGGGCCAACATTTCTTCGGAGTTCATGATGCCTCCGTCTTCTCAAGATGTGCCAGACTCATCAATACTGCATCCTCACCGTTGTCCTTGTAATACTTTGGGCGGCGGCCGACTTCCGCAAATCCAGACTGTTTATATAACTCCTGCGCGGCCAGGTTGCCGGCGCGCACTTCGAGCAGTCCGCTTGTTGCGCCTTCCGCGGCGGCGGAATCCAGCGCGGCCTTCAACAACTGACGCCCAATGCCGCGCCTCCGAAAATCGGGATGCACAGCCACAGTTGCGATGTGCGCTTCATCCACAATATGCCACAACACGAGCAATCCTACCACTCGTCCGCCTGTTTCCGCCACCCATCCTCGCGAATAGGGCATCTCCAGTTCGGCGCGAAACGAGCGCTCCGGCCATGGCAGAGACTCGCTGACTGCATCAATCTGCGCCGCGGCCGGCACATCGGCCGCGGTCATGCGGCGGACGATCACCGTCATCCCGGGATGGGCTCCGCGGCATGCAGATAGATCGGCGCCAGCGAAGCCGGGTCGGGAATTTCCCCGGCCTGCCAGCGTTCATAGGCAAGTTCTGCCAGAAGAGCCGGGCGGCGCAGGGACCGGGCCGGCGACGACAGAATGATGTTCTTCCATTTGCGCGCCAGGCGTTGACGTTCCTCTGCGGTCAATTCGCCGACGACCAGCGTGGGCCGATGAATGGATTCAACCAGATCGTCCGCCGTCGTCGTTCGCACCGGACCCATGGCCTGCCAGCCGTTTTCCGAGGCTTTGTAACGCCCGACGGCGATTCGTCCGCGCCCGGCCTGGATGACAGCGATCAGCGGAAGTTCCTGCACCGGCTGTCCCGCGGCGACCACATCCAGCGTGGGCACGCCAATCAGGGGCAAATGACGCGCTAACGCCAGTCCTTTGGCAAAGGCCAGTCCCACGCGCAGGCTGGTGAACGAGCCGGGGCCGAGCGCCGCGCCCAGAGCCTGGATCGACTCCATCGAAAGCCCGGTGCGCGCCAGAAGTCCCGCGAGCGCCGGGGCCAGTTCGGCGGTATGACGCTGGTTCGAAATCCAGTTCACTTCGCCGATCACCTGCGCCCCGTCATATAATGCCAGCCCAATGTAGGCCGTGGAGGTATCCATCGCGAGAAGCATCAGCCTACCCCAAAGATGGCCTGGCGCAAATCCGCAACGAGGGCATCATAACGCGCGCCGCTGGCCAGCAGGCGCATCTGGCGATGTTCCTCGGCGACATGCTCCAAATTGACAGAAAGCCGCGCGGGCGGAAGAATATTTCCCAACCGCTCCGGCCACTCGATCAGCAAGGGGCCCTGCGAAAGAATGGTTTCGAGATCGAGTTCCTCGCCTTCAGGCGCCGACTCGATACGATAGGCATCCATGTGAAAAAGCCGCCCGCCGTCGGAGCGGCGGTAAAGATTAACGAGGATGAACGTAGGGCTGGACACCGCGTCCAGCGAGCCCCAGCCCTGCGCGACACCCTGTGCAAAGGTGGTTTTACCAGAGCCCAACTCACCCTGCAGGCAAATGAGGTCGCCCGGTTCGAGCAGGCCGCCGAGCCTCACGCCGATGCGGCGGGTCTGTTCGGGGCTGCGGCTGATGAAATCGAGACAATGATCGTCGAGGATGGGCATCGGGGCAGATTATACTGCCTCGCGCGCCGCCGCAATCGACTCCGCGTAGAGTTCTGCCAGCGCGCTCACCTGCGACTCGATCGAGAATTTGCGGCTGAGTTCCGACGAGTTGCGGCTGAAAGTTCGGCGGAGAGCGGAATCATTCAGGAGCCGGGCAGCCGCTGCGCTGAAAGCCTCTGCATCCAAATCTGTGGCAAAACCGTTGACTTCGTCCACCAGAATGCCTTCGAAGGCATCGTCCCACACAGCCACGACCGGCAGTCCCGAAGCGATGGCCTCCACCATCGCCAGGCACTGTGTCTCGGTGGTCGAGGCGGAGAGGAACAGGTCGGCATCGTGCAGGAGGTCGGTCAAATCGGAGCGGTTCACGACTCCCAAAAATCGAATGCGCTTGCCATAACCTGTGGCCGCGGCTTGCTGGTCCAGTTGGGCGCGGGCATTGCCATCCCCCGCCAGGACGAAGTGAGCGCGGGCGTCGCGAGCGGCGAGGCGCGCGAAGGCTTCGATCAGGAAATCCACCCGTTTCTCCGCGCCGAGCCGCCCAACGTAGAGCAGAACGTGGGCATCGGGACCCAACCCGAGCCGTTGACGAAATATCCCCGGCGCCTTCGCCTTCTGGAAACTGCTCAAATCAATTCCGTTGGGAATGACGTGAATGGGACGGCGGACTTTCTGTGAGAGGAGCATGCGCTCGAACTTGGGCGAGGGGACCACGATCTGACTGCCAAGATTGGTGGTGGCCGTGCTGAACCAGCGCGCCGCACGGCGAATCACGGGCGTCCCACCGACGACTTTGATATAGTGGGTATAGTCGGTGATCGAGGTGTGGTAAGTGTAGATCAACGGCAGACTGCGCGCCGAGGCGGTGATGTAAGCCAGCAGACCCACCGTGAGCGGACTGTGCGCGTGCAAGACATCGAAGCGACTGCGATGTAAAGACCAAGTGGTACGCGGCGTGCCCGGCACGGCAACGTAGATGGGCGGTTTGTTGATGTATTTGAGAGACGGGATGCGATAGACCTTCGGCTCCTTATCCTTGTAACCCGGGAAGCGCGGCGCAAAAACGGTCACCTCGTGGCCGGCCTCGCGCAGTCCCTGCACCACGAGTTGCAACGAGACAGCCACGCCGTTGATCTGCGGTGCATACGTATCGGTGAACATACCGATCCGCATGGGGCTACTTTGATGATTTCCCGAATAAGCGGTCATAGATCTCCTGTGTCATTTCTTCGAAAGAGGTTCGGATTTCGCAGACGGCTCGAACGGCGTGATCATCTTGGCACGGCGCATCAGTTCGCGGCGGGTGAGCATCACGCGCCGCCCGCAGACGCGGCACTCCAGGCCGATATCCGCGCCCAGACGCGTCACCGTCCATTCGTACGATCCGCACGGATGCGGCTTTCGCATGCGGACCAGGTCCTTCACTTGCAGGTCTGGGAGCATGTTTGGATTATACTCTGCCCGCGAAGCGATTGTGATGTGATAAACTAACGCCAATCTGTCCCCCGGAGTCCTCCATGTCCCGCGAAACCTATGCCATCGAAATCGCCGGTCTCAAGCGCGAACTGCCCCTGTTCGAGATCAAGCCCGGACTGCGCATTGCCATCCTCAACATTCTGGGCGACACGGAACTGGTGCAAGCCTGCGCACGCGAACTGGGTCAGCGCCTCAACGCCCTGGACTTCGACCTGATCGTCTCGGCCGAGGCCAAGTCCATCCCCCTGGCCTACGCACTGGCCGTGGAGACGAAGAGACCGTACGTGATTCTCCGCAAGACGTACAAGCCGTACATGGGCGACGCCATCCAGGCCGAGACTCTCTCCATCACCACGGGCCAGCCGCAGATTCTAATTTTGGATGAAAAAGACCGCGAGACGGTCAAAGGGAAAAAGGTGCTCGTCCTGGACGATGTGATCAGCACCGGTTCCACCCTGCAGGGGATGCGCATGGTGCTCGACAAGGCCGGGGCGAAAGTCGCTGGCGAGGCCGCGATCCTCACCGAGGGCGACCGAGCTCAATGGGAGAACATCGTCGCACTGGGGCATCTGCCGTTGTTTACGGATTAAATCCCCCCTGCTTTGAGGGTGAATTCACCCACCGACCAATTTCATCTTTGCCGCGCGGGTCATGGCTTTGATAGCCCGTTCTTTTTTCATCGCCCCCGTACGGTCTGACAACTCCTCCACATAGACCAACTTGACCGGCCGCCGCGTCCGCGTGTAGCGCGCGCCGCGCCCGGCGTTGTGCTGTCGCTCGCGGCGCGGCGGGTCGGTCGTCCAGCCGGTGTAGAAGGTTCCGTCTGCACATTTGAGGATGTAGCAGTAAAACGGCATTACTTCTTTTTCTTTTTACTTAGATCGGGAGCCAGCAGACTGCCGAGAAAGGTCTGCTGCATCCGTTCGCCGAAGGAGGGGATTTTGATTTCTTCGAATTCCTCGCCAGCCCATTCCGCACTGAGGCGTTCATGGAGCCAGGTGACCCCTCCCGTGTAAGCCGCGTGGATGCGCTCCGCAAGTTCATCGTCGGATTGATCCACATTCTCCCGCAGATGCTCCAGCGCGGCGATGGCGTTATCCAGCACGCGCAGGATATTGACGCGGTTGTTCAGCACCGCCTCATGCAGGGCCTCGGCCTGATCGTGATAGAGCGCGGCCGCGGCGGTCATTGCATACGGACGCCCGGCCAGTTTGCGCGCCTCCCTCCACCCCGGCTGATCCACCGTGGCTTCCAGGAATCCCACCGAGAGCAGTTGAGGCAGGATGTGCAGGGCGGCCATGATGCCATCTGCCTCCGCGGGGTCGGCAAACATCGGTGAAGCGCCCAGCAGTTCGAGCAGGTCGGTCGCCTTCTTGACAGCCTTCCCGGTCGCGCCGCTGGAGGGACAGACCAGGAATATCCCCTCCCTGAACAGGTCCGCGCGGGCGTAACGCGGCCCGGCCCCGAGGTCCAGCAAATGATCGGGCCCGATGGAGGGCACCAGCCCCACGTGGAAGCGCCCCGCTGGGAGCAGGTCTTTCACCCAGTCCGCAACGATTCCCTTCAGGGGCGCGGTGTCCACTACCACTGCCTCCTCCCTCAGGTCCGGCGCGATGAATTCCAGCGTCTCGCGCAGTTCGTTCAACGGCACGGCCAGTACGACCAATTCCGAACCGCGCACCGAGGCGGGCAGGTTCATGTGTACTTCATCCACCGCGCCTTTTGCCTGCGCCTCCCTGGCAACGGCGGGCTTCTTGTCATGACCGACGCGCTTGATCGCCTCTCTGTACGGCTCCAGCGCCAGCCCGATGGACGCGCCGATCTGCCCGAGGCCGATAATGGTAATTTGAACAGCCATGGAATTCCTCTCAAGATGAGATAGGCAGATTATACTGCCTCCATTCCCCGGAATCGTGAGAGCCAGGGACGCCGACCCTGGCTCTCGCTTGAAAGGAGGAGAAGAGAAATCACCTTACGACGCTATATTAACATCGTTGCCCCAAACATACTTGACGCCAAACCTACGCTTGCCCTACGATTGTTCGACAACTTGCAAGGTTGTTAAGAAAAAGGCCGGTTTTGGAGGCAGAATGCGCACAGAATCCCCGATTTTCATTGGCTCCGCCCCGACGCCGCTGGGCATCTTCTGGATGGGGATGTCTGAGAACGGATTGGCGGCTGTGGAATGGGATGACAGCAAGGCGGACTTCGACCGCTATCTGACCAAACGACTCAAGCGGCCGGTCATCGCGGACCCGGCGAGGGTCGCGGCGGCGCTTCGTGAACTGGACGAGTACCTGCGCGGCGACCGAAGGGCCTTCTCCTTCCCGATTGACTGGAACCTGCTCCGCCCCTTTCAGCGACAAGTGCTGGAACTGGTCTTTGCCATTCCACGCGGTGAGACGCGCACCTACAGCGAGATCGCTCATCAACTGAGACGTCCGCGCGCGGCACGCGCTGTCGGCCGCGCCAACGCGACCAACCCGATGCCGATTGTGATTCCCTGCCACCGCGTCGTCGGCACGGACGGCAAACTGCACGGCTACGGCGGCGGGGAGGGATTGAAGACCAAGGCATGGTTACTCCAATTGGAAGGAGCAGTGATTGCATGAAGTACGGCCACAGATCTCACAGATGGACGCTGGTTATTCTTTTTGTGATTTTGATTCATGCAGCCTGCGCGCCGCAAGCCACTCCAACGGATGTTCCGACAACCTCTCCCACCGAACCGCCAACTGCTTTGCCTCCTGCAACAGAAACGATTGTCCCTCCAACAGAAACGCCGACTCCTTCGGGTGAAATTCCCCTCCCGCCGCCGGGCAGTCTCTATCACGGAGTGTATCCCGGCGGGATCACCGGCGAAGAAAGCGACCTGACAATCAACGACTTGCGCTTCTACGAGGAGACCGTCGGCAAAACCGCCGTCTGGGTGTATTTCTCGCACAACTGGTACGAAGGGCGCGAGTTCCCGCTCGAAACCGTCACATGGATCCGCGAGGCGGGCAGTATCCCATACATCCGCATGATGTTGCGCTCCAGCGCGGAGCAGGATAGGGCTGAGCCGCTCTTCACGCCGCAGGCCATCCTTGACGGTCAATTCGACGAGGATTTACATGCCTGGTGCGCGGCAGCGCGCGACTTCGGAACGCCACTACTGGCAGAATACGGCACGGAAATGAACGGCGAATGGTTCTCGTGGAACGGCGTCTGGAACGGCGGCGGGGCGACAGACGGCTACGGCAGCGCGGATCAGCCCGACGGTCCCGAACGCTTTCGAGACGCATACCGCCACATCATCCAAACTTGCCGCGAGGCGGGCGCGGACAACATCACCTGGGTCTTCCACGTCAACGCGGACGACTGGCCTGTCGCCGAGTGGAATCGCTTCGAGAACTATTATCCCGGCGACGAATGGATTGACTGGGTGGCAGTCAGTGTGTACGGCGCGCAGACGCCCGAAGACGATTACTGGGACAGTTTCAGCGGCTACATGGATTCAGCCTATGCGCGGCTCGATCAACTTGCTCCGGACAAGCCGATCATTCTCGCCGAGTTCGGGGTTACGAAAAACAATCCGCTCGGAGACCAGGCCCTGTGGGCGCGCGCCGCCCTCGAGGACCTCACTTCCTTCCGCTGGCCGCGGCTGATCGGCTTCTCGTGGTGGAACGAATGGTGGCAGAACGACGACATCCCCGCCCACGACACCACCATGCGCGTGCAGGACAACCCCGAACTGGCGGCAGTGTTCCAGGAACTGGTTGGGAATAACCCGATTGTGCTGGGCAGGGTCGCGCCGTGAGGCGAAGAAAGAAAGGCTGGCGCGCCCTCGTCCGATTTGCGTTGCTGCTTTTATGATTGCCAGTCGCAACCATCGCCGCGCTGAGCGGAGGCCAAGGGGCCGGAGACGAAGCGCAAGCAACCAACAGATCGCCCTTCGTCTTCGCTGCGCTCCGCTCAGGGCGTTGCGACAAGGAGAATTGATTGAAAACCAAACACTGGACCGTTTTCGTCCTGCTTGGCATCATCTGGAGTTCGTCCTTCCTGTGGATCAAGATCGGCGTGCAGGAGATCGGCCCGATGGCGCTGGTGGCCTTCCGCATGTTATTCGGCGCGCTGTCCGCGATGGCGATCGGTGCGTTTATGAAAGTCAACTGGCCGCGCGACCGCAGGACCTGGCTGACGTTTGCCATTATCGGCCCTGCCAGCCTGGCCATCCCAATCTTCTTCATCTCGTGGGGGGAACAGACCATTGATTCAGCCGTCGCGTCCATCCTCAACGCAACCGTGCCGCTGTTCACCATCGTCATCGCCCACTACTGGCTGCACGACGACAAGATGACCGTACCCAAGGTGCTCGGTCTGCTGATCGGCTTCGCGGGCGTAGTCATTTTGATGAGTAAAGATTTAACCGCCGGCGCGCACAGTTCCGTCATCGGGCAGGCGGCAGTGATTCTGGCCTCGCTCTTCTACGCGGGCAGTGCGGTCGCTGCCCGCAAGTTTACACAACATGTGGCCGGCGTGGCGCGCGGCGCCATGCCACTCATCACCTCCACTATCTTCATGTGGGTCATCGCGCCGCTCGCGGAAAAGCCATTCCTGGTGCCGTCGTTGCCCATCACCTGGGCGGCGGCGTTGTGGCTGGGCGTACTTGGCTCCGGGCTGGCAATGATCATGTTCTATTATCTTCTGCATGAAATCGGCCCGACGCGCGTCTCGCTGGTGACCTACCTCTTTCCAATCGGCGGCGTGATCCTCGGCGTGATCTTCCTCGATGAGCACCTGTCCTGGCAGTTGCTGGCGGGCACCGCGCTGATCGTTTCCAGCCTGGCGGTCGTCAACTGGAAACCGAAGAAATCAACCGCAGAACAGCTGGGATGAATATAAATTTCCGTTCAGGGTTCGTCGCTGTCGTTGGCAGGCCGAACGTGGGCAAGTCCACGCTGGTCAACGCGCTGCTCGGCCAAAAGGTCGCGGCTGTTTCGCCGCGGCCGCAGACCACGCGCCGCCGTCAACTCGGCATCCTCACCACCGAATCCGCACAACTGGTTTTCGTGGACACGCCCGGCCTGCACACGCCGCGCCACAAACTGGGCGAATATTTAAACCAGGAAGCCGAACAGGCCCTGGACGGTGTGGACGCGGTCGTCTGGCTGGTGGACGTGACCACCGACCCGACCGAGGAGGACGCGCGCCTCGCCTCCCTGCTGCCGCGTCGGACTCCGCTCGTGCTTGGCCTGAACAAAATAGACCTGGTCCCGGCTGAGGCGTTGATGCGGCGTCAGGCCGCGTACCAGGCTTTGGTCCAAAAAGAGGCGGGCGCAATTCAGTTGTCTGCAACGCGCGGTGACGGTCTTGCCCGTTTGCTCGATTTGCTGATTTCATTCCTTCCCATCCGCGAACCCGAATTTCCCGAAGACCAGGTCACCGACTTGTATGAAAAAGAGATTGCCGCGGACCTGATCCGCGAGGCGGCGCTCATCAAACTGCGCGACGAAGTCCCGCACGGACTGGCCGTGCGCATTGACGAGTTCAAGGAGCGCGAGAACGGCATGGTATATATCGCGGCCACGCTCTTCGTGGAGCGCGAATCGCAGAAGGGGATCGTCATCGGCGAGGGCGGGAAGATGCTCAAGCAGATTGGCACTGCGGCGCGGACGGAAATCGAGGCGATGGGCGGACGGCGCGCTTTTCTGGAACTGCGCGTGAAGGTGCTGAAAGACTGGCGTAACGACGAGGAGTGGCTGAGGCGGTTTGGGTATAAAATCAAGAGGAGGAAATAAATCCATTTCACCGCGAAGAGAGGAAGAACGCGAAGATGTTTTAACGTCGCGAAGTCCAAAAATCTTCGCGCGCTTTGCGGCCTTCGCGGTTCAAAGAAATTCGGGAGGCCCAATGACATATATGATCGTCGCGTTGATCTTTGCCGCGCTCGAGGCGCTGGCACTGGCAAGAAACTGGCCCAAACTGGAGTTCATCGCCAAGCCGGCCGTGATGGTCGCATTGTTCGCCTGGCTGTATTCCACGACGGGTCTGCAGGGCGCGGCGTTGTGGTTCGGCGTTGGCGTTCTTTTTTCGCTGGTGGGAGATGTGTTCCTGCTGTGGCTGGATCGCATGTTTTTGTACGGGCTGGCCGCGTTCCTGCTGGCACAGATCGCCTACATTGTCGGATTTAATCTGCCCCCCTCGCCCGTTTCGTGGCTGGGACTGTTCCTAGCCTTCGTCATCGGATTGGGCGGGGCGCGTGTGATCCGCCGCATCCTATCCGGGCTGGCCGAAAAGGGACAGACGCGCAAGCGCATCCCGGTGGCGGTCTACGGCACGGTCATTTCGCTGATGCTGCTCTCAGCCATGCTCAAACTGACCGATCCCGCGTGGGACGCGGCAGCCTCCCTGCTGGTTGCGCTGGGCGCGTTCCTGTTCTATCTATCGGATATCATCCTTGCGTGGAATCAGTTCGTGGCCCCCATCAAGAATGGACGGATTTTGAATATTGGCACATATCACGCCGGGCAGATCCTGCTGATCGCCGGGGTGGTGATACAATTTTCGTAGGGGCGGACACGCAGGTCCGCCCCTACGGTTTTTGCAACGGTTTGAATCCCTCGCCCAGCGCCTCGTGCGCGATGCCGATGACCATGAAGGCGGTCGGGTCGGCCTCCTGCACGATGGTCTTCAACTGCGAGACCTCCGCCCGGCTGACCACACAATACAAGACAGGCCGCGCCGCGCCGGTGAACGCGCCGGTTCCCGCCAAGACGGTGACGCCGCGCTCCAATTCGGAGAGGACTTCGCGCGCAATGGTTTCGGGCTCCGTGGTGACAATCAGCGCGGTACGCGCCGTGCTTCCGCCCTCCAGCGTGGTCTCCGAAACAAGCCCGCTGACGTAGAGCGTGATCAGCGCGTAGAGCGCCTTGTCCCAGCCGAAGACGTATCCCGCGGCAAGGATGACGGCCGTATCCACCATCAAATAACTTTGTGTCATCGAGACGCCGCGCCAATGATTGAGAATCCGCGCCAGGATGTCGGATCCGCCCGAGGTCCCGCGCGCCCGGTAGACCAGTCCGTATCCCACGCCGCTGACGATCGCGCCGTACAACGAGTTGAGGAAGATGTCGGAGGCCAGTCCATCCTTCGGGAAGAACGGAAGCCAGAGCAGGGCTTCGGTGAAGAACGAATACGAAATCACCGCCGCGGCCGTCCGCAGTGCGAAGCGGCGCCCGCCGAGGAATCGCCAGCCGAGCAGAAAGAGGGGAATGTTGCCGAGGAAGACCATCACACCGATCGGCCAGCCGGTGTAATGGTTGATCAACTGTGAAATGCCGCTCACCCCTCCGCTGGCGAGTTGCGCCGGGACGAGGAATAATCGCAAGCCGATGGCCTGAATCAACGTGCCGAGCGCGATCAGGGCGTAGTCCCGCGCAAGCGGCCAGTATTTTTTGAAATTTGTCATGACGCCTCACTTCGTGGCGGGATTATAAACCACAGGCTTCGGAAGTCTTTCGATTAAAAAAATCTGCCCCATCACGGGGATGGGACAGATTTTCATGAAGTGACGTACGGGGAAACTACTTCAACTCGTAGGTGATGGTGACCGTCACCGTCAGGGTCAACTGACCGGGCTGGATCGGCACCGCGGATTCGACTCCACCGCCGCCGCCCCCCTTGCCATAGGCATCATAGACCGGGTAAGCCGAGTTGTCGTAGTACGAGATGCTCTGAATGTCGCCCAGTTCCACACCAGCCGCCTCGGCCAATTCCGCCGCCTGCTGTGCAGCGTTCTTCACTGCATCCGCGCGGGCTGCCTTCAAGGCCTCATCCTTGTCTGCCGCATCGAACTGAATGCTGTTCACGCTGTTGGCGCCGGCCGCCACGGCCGCGTCGAGCAGGTCGCCCAGCCGGGCGAGGTCGCGGATGGTCACATAGACGGTGTTATCCACCATGTAGACCGCGCCGGTGATCGTGCCGTCCGGGCCGTATTGCTGGGAAGGCCAGATGCTGAAGTTGGTGGTGCGGATGTCGTTGGCCTGAATGCCGAAATCCTTCAGGGCTCGAATCAACGCCTCGGTCTGGGCATTGTTCTCGGTCACGGCCTCCGAAGCGGTCGGTCTCTCCGTGTGAACGCCGATGTAGATGTAGGCGATATCCGGGGTCAGCGAAGCCTGCCCGGCGCCGGTCACATTCAACGAACGGACGGGTTCCGCCGCGGCCTGGTTGATGGTCATCGGTCCGCAGGCGCTGACGACGAGCGCCAGAAGCGCCAGGGCGCTGACAACAAAGAATTTAGTACGCATGGTTCTCTCCTTTGAGTGGCGTAATTATTCAGCTAGACGTTACCGCCCGTCAAAAGTTCCCGCAATTGGCTTGTATTTTAGCCGATTTGCCTGTAAAATCTTTGTACATTTGTTCTATTCCCCAAAAGGGATGCCATGCCCATCGACTTCGTTACCATTTTCGAGCGGATCAAGGAAATCGGCGCAGGCGCGCGCGAACGCCGCAAGACTCTCGAGGAGAGACGCAGCAAAGCGCGCGACCTGTTGAATGCCTACGCGTCCGAACTGGACTTCCTGCGCTCGAAAGTGGACTCCGCCAAAGCGGTCGACGCGAACATCCGCTGCGCGCTCCCGTTGAATGAACCGCTCGCTTCGACCCACCCCGCGCCTGCCGCGGCCTCCGAGGCGGTTTTGATCGCGGCTGACGGCTCGCAGATCAATCCCGACCGCCACGCGTCGGTGCAGTTCGGTCTCATCAACGTGGGCGCGATCATCATGCGACTCCACTCCGGCGAAGCGCCGGAGATCACGACCGAATCCGAATTGCTCTATGGCGACGACCTTCTACCAAACGGCGTGCCGATGTCGGACGGCATGGTGGCCCTGCGCCGCGACCTGCGCGAGCGGACGAGACTCGACGAGTTATCCAAAGGTCTGAAAGGCGCGGTGGTCACATTTACAGACGGACCGATTGAGTTGTGGGGCGCGAAAGGCGAGGACGCGCAGGATTATGCCGAGTTCGTCCAGAAATACCTGACCGTGCTCTCGCGCCTGCAATCACGCGGCATCATTACGGCGGGCTACGTGGACAAACCCTCCGCAGATTTGGTAGTACGCCTGCTCGAGATTGCAATGGCAGACAACGAACAGATTCAAAAATTGCGCGAATATCACCCCCTGCGCGGCGTAAGTGACCGCTGGCTCTTCGGCGAGCGCGAGAAGCCATTGTTGCCGCCCGGACATCGCTCGGCGGTGTTCGGCATCCAATCCAGTTCGGAGAAGAATTACAAGGGCGCTTTGTCTTTGCATTTTTTCTATTTGAACGTCGGCACGCAGGGACATCCCTGGCCGGTACGTGTCGAAATCCCGAAATGGGTCGCGGACGATAAGGAGAAATTGGATTTGCTCCACGCGGTATTAATTGAGCAATGCCGCATGATGGGAAGCAAGCCGTATCCCTATCTGCTTCACCGCGCCCATGAGACCGCGCTGGTCAAACAGGAGGAGAAACAACAGATCGAGCAACTGCTCACGCTCGAATTGCGCCGCAACAATGAAGAGACAGACGAAGGCTCATATAAACAATCGGCAAAGGGCTTGAAGGGAAGAACGAGGATGTAATCACGGTAGGGGCACAGCGGAACCGCAAATGATCCTGACGGTTGATCGTCCCGCTATGCCCCTACGGAGGAATAATTAATGACACAACAATCCATCGAAATCGGACGTTTATTGCGCGCAGGCACGACAGGCTTTATTGCAGGCTGCCGCGTCAATCAACTGGACGCGCCGTCCTTTGGCGCGCTGGTGCGTGCGCCGCTGGGCGAGGGCTATCAGATTTATGGACTCATCCACGACATCCACATTGACGATGACGGGCTGGTGCGTCAACTCGTCACGGCGGATAATGTCAGCGAGGAGGTGATGCGCGATAATCGCGAGCGGCGCATCGTCCCCGTGGAGATGTCCGTGCTGGCGGTGGGATATGAGCAGGATGGGAAGATTTATCATCTTCTGCCTCCCCGTCCGCCGCTGAGTTTGGATGTCATCTATCTGTGCGATGAGAAAGATGTGGCGCGGTTTACGGAGAAGTTCGGCTACTTCCGCCATATTCTCAACGCAAAAGAAATCCCGATCGGTGAGGTTCTTGCCGCACACATTCAGCAGGCGCAGGCCGCGCACAAGGATAAATCGTGGAAGGATAAAGTAGTACAGGAAGTGATTACGCTGTTGAGGGATGATTATCCGACTCTGATGGCGGTTCTCGGCGCGCTGAGCGACCTGTAATTTTAGATTGGTGGACGATTGAGGAGTCTCCGATGAACGAAGCGGATTTGAAAAAGCGGACGAAACAGTTTGGGCTACGTATAATTCGCCTGGTTGAGTCTTTGCCAAGCACATCCACGGCGCGGACAATTGGGAATCAGTTGCTGCGTTCGGGAATGTCGGTGGGAGCGAATTATCGTGCGGCATGCCGAGGCAAATCAAAAGCGGACTTTATTGCCAAAGCGGGCATTTCGCTGGAAGAAGCGGACGAATGCATCTACTGGATGGAATTGTTGCAGGAAGCAGGCATTGTCCCTGCGGAGAAATTGAAAGACCTGATGAAAGAAGCGGACGAACTGGTGGCAATTTTTACAGCGTCGATAAAAACGGCGCGGGCGCATTTACGGTCGTGAGGACAACATGGCAAATCAAAAATCTGAAATCCAAAATCAAAAATCCCAAATCGGTTACATCGTGAGCGGCGGACTCAAGGAATCGTTTCGGGCGCGGTTGACCGTCCCTGCCAGTGAAGTGCAGGAAGGCGCGTTTGTGACCATCGAGGATGGCGATTGGCTATTCTACGGTCTCGCGACGGATTTGCAGTTGGGCGCGACCGATCCGCGTTTCGCGGATGAACAGAGCGAAAAACGATTCCCGCCCGAACTGGCAAATGCCTTGCATGGACAGACCCTCTTCACCAATCTTGAAATCCTCCCCGCGCTCATGCTCGAACGCGGTCCCGAACCTGCCTCGCCAGCCTACAAAGATTGGTTGAAGAAAATTGGGGACAACACGCCGCGACCGATACCCGTCAAAACCGTGCCGCGCCATCATTCGGAAGTGCGGCTTGCCAACGAGGGGGATATCGGCGAGATTTTTGGCGACCCCAACACGGACGGCAACTTCGTCATCGGGTATACGCGCGAGCAGGGACATCCCGTGTGCGTCAACCTGGACAAGCTCGTGCAGAGGTCGTCGGGCGTGTTCGGCGCGACAGGCACGGGTAAGTCGTTCCTCACGCGGCTCATCCTCGCGGGCCTGATGCATCACAACAAGGCCTCCGTTCTGGTATTGGATATGCACAACGAGTACGGCTTCGACGATGTGGCCTCAGACACGAAAAACCCCGTGACGGGACTGAAGACCAAGTTCAAGTCCCGCGTGAACGTGGTGGGATTGGGCGCGGGTGCGACCATCCGCGGGCAAGTCCCCGATTTCAATCTCGAGATTCGCATGTCCGATATTTCCTCGTCGGACATCGAAATGCTGACGCGCGAGTTGAATCTCAAGGAGACCACGCCCACCACGTTGAACGCGTTGTATACGTCATTCCGCGAGAATTGGTTCGCAGCGTTCCGAGGGATGAATCGTGAGACGGTGGTCATCGAAGATGAGAGAGGAAAGAAGAAAGAAGTGCCCGCGGAGGGAAGTGTCGCGGCGTGGGCCGATGCCAACGGCGTGAACGTGACGGCGGCGGAGGCGTTGCACGATAAACTGCGCCGCCTGTTCAACAAGCCTTACATCGTGGAGAAGCCCGCCGCGGACAGCGTGAAGCAGGTCATCGACGCGCTCGAAGCGGGCAGGCATGTGGTGCTGTCGTACGGCGAGCACGAAAGCGACCTGGACTACCTGCTGGTCTCGAACCTGTTGACGCGCAAGATCCGCAACGCGTGGGAGAGGAAGACCAACGAGTTTCGTTCGCACGGTCCTTCGACAGGCTCGGGAGAGCCGCGGCAACTCATCATCGTGGTGGAGGAGGCGCATAAACTCCTGAACCGCGAGATGGCCGCGCAGACCACCTTCGCCACCATCGCCCGCGAACTGCGCAAGTATTACGTCACCCTGCTGATCGTGGACCAGCGCCCGTCGCAAATCTACGACGAGGTCATGTCGCAGTTGGGGACGCGCATTTCGGGCTGGCTCGGCGACGAGGACGACATCCACGCCGTGCTCTCGGGTCTGGCGGGACGCGAGGCGCTGCGCGGCATGTTGGCGCGCCTCCAGCCGAAGGAGGAAGTTCTGCTCCTGGGCTGGGGCGTGCCAATGCCTCTGCCTGTGCGATCAAGGCGGTATGACGAGGCGTTCTGGAAGGAGTTGTTGGGAGGGAAGAGGAGCAAGGAGCAGAATTTGAAAGAGTTGGGATTCTGATGGTATTTTGCGAACTCCCTCAGAAATAGCGTTGCGACAGGGGAATGATGACAAATGACGAACTCAAACAAAGCCCAAGGGTATCGCGTTTAACATTCTGACACCAGACGAATTTGATTTGCTCCTGCCCGCCATAGAGCCATCCCTTTGTCTGTCTATGCGCACTCCCGCGTCCCATCCCTCAACCGATGGGTAATTGTAGTTAATTAAACATTGACTGATTGTTGGTTATCAGGTATTTTTAAATCTGCTTTCTTTGAAATGCCCGACGAAAATGGTCTGAATTAGAAAGGTCTACAATGAAACTACTAAAACTGATGCTGTTGTCGGTATCTATTCTGCTGAGCACAGTGGGCGCGGGACAGGGCGCGCCTCTGGCCGCGGCCCCCACCAAACCAGTACCGCTCACGCCTACCAACAACGCGCTCATCACGGATTACACGCCCGACCTGACTTGGAAAGCCTCCACTGGCGTGGACATGGATCACTACGAGATCGAAATCGCAACCGATCCATCCTTTGGCGCTACCATTGTGGATAGTGATTACGGAATCCCCAACGGGACGCTCACGCACACGGTTGGATTAGCACTTACCCCTGCACGAACATATTACTGGCATGTCAGGTCGGTCAGTACTTTGGCCGAATCCCTGGGCTGGTCGTCCACCTATAAGTTCCGCACTGCGGTCGAAGCGCCAAACCTGGTCTCGCCGGCCGACATGACCAACATCCTGACCAACCGCCCGACATTCGACTGGGACGGTGTGCTCAATGCCTCAGGATATACCCTGCAGGTTTCACAATACTATGGGTTTACCTCACTGCTGATCAATGTCAATGTCTCCTATACAGTGACGGAATATACCCCCACCAAGGACCTGCCGGCCAACCAGACCCTGTACTGGCGCGTACGTACCAACAACAGTGCCTATGGCCCGAGCGCCTGGTCACCCGTCTACACGATCACGCAAACGGCCATACCCACCAGCATTCCGGTCCTTTCACAGCCGAGGGACGACAAATTGACCGATGATCCCACGCCGCTTCTGGTATGGGAGGCGGTTGCAGTACCTTCAGGGACAACTTTCCAAGAGTATCAGATTCAAATTACAAAAGATGATACCTTTGCCGTTGTGGATATTGATGACGTTGTCCTCGATGTAGCCACGCCCTGGTATCAGGTGCTCGACGGTGACGTTCTGGATGCGGCAACCACCTATTATTGGCGCGTGCGCGCGTACAACATGGATGATGCAACTTTTGACCTGTATTCAAGCAGTTGGTCCGAAGTATTCGCTCTACGCATCTCGGTCGAGACGCCAACCCTGATCGATCCGATAGATATGTTTGACCTGATCGATAACAAGCCAACCTTTGACTGGACCGATGTTGCAGATGCGGTCAATTACACCTTCCAGGCTTCGCTCAGCCCCACCTTCGCTCCGCTTTTGCTCAACAAAATCACTCCAATTTCTGAATACACCCCGGCCACCCCCCTTCCGAGCGATAAAACGATCTACTGGCGCGCCAGAGCGAACAACACAAACTACGGGCCGGGCCGTTGGTCAGCGACCTGGTCGGTCAACTCGGCCAATCCGCCCGGCGTACCCAAGTTGTTGTCGCCGGTAGCAAATAAACTCGTGCCAACCCTTGCGCCCGAGTTGAAATGGTCAGTCTCCAGCCTGCCGGTCGGAACCACCTTTGACTATTATCAAGTTCAGGTTTCAACCGACACCACGTTCGCCGCTCCGGTCTTCGACGATAGCAGCATCACTGACCGATTCATTACGACCATCACGGTCACTCCGGACCTGAATCCTGCCACGAAATTCTACTGGCGTGCGCGCGCCTGCAACACCGACTTCGAGTGCAGTCAGTGGTCGGCAGTGAATTACTTCCGCACATCGGTCGAGGCTCCGCTTCTGAACACGCCGCTCGACTTCGATACCTTCCCGGCCCCGTACGCGGCCTCCTACGACTGGGCCGATGTAATATCGGCCAGTGGGTATAAGATCCAAGTATCGAAGAATCTTGCCTTCACATCGTTGGTGTTGAACAGGACAGTGACGCTGTCCGAATACACCGGCGGGGTCCTGAAAGCCGGCACGTATTACTGGCGCGTCCAGGCTACGAATCCATATTTCGGACCGGGACCCTGGTCCACCGTCTTCACCTTCACGGTGACCCCGTAGCCCCAGACCGACAGGAGCACGAAAAACGATGGAGGCGGATCAACCCGCCTCCATCGTTTTAATTCTTCGACGCGGCGACCAGCCGGCGTCCGCGCGAGAGGCGGAGACGCATCCTATGTTACACTTGGCCTATGAACGAAAATCTTTTGAGCGTCCTCCAAAGTCAAATTCGAAACGGCCAGATCGTGGCCGAGACGTTTAATCCGAAGCGTAGTTATAACGTGTTGGCCGTGTTCGGTGATGAGGCGGTTACGATGTTCATGTTGATCGGCGAACATGACGGCGTATACGACATATTCGAAGCGCGCAATCAGGGCCAATGGAGCTTTCACAGCGGACATTCCTCGCTGGAAGGGGCGTTGGACGAGATCAAGGGATTCAACCTCAAGCGGATTTCATAACCATTTCGCACCAACAAAATACTTACGCCTTTCTTATACGGCAACGATGCCGATTTCATTCTTTATTAATCCGCTCATGTTAAGCTACTGTACGGCATTCATTCGCCCAAGGAGTATCTCATGAATAAAGCCTTAAAAGTTACTCTGATCATGGTCGTGGCAGTTGTGCTGTTGCTTGGCGCATTTTCGGGCGGATTCTTGGTGGGACATTTCTCTCCCGCAGCGGCCGGAGTTTCCAGGAACTTCCCGCCTATTGCAAACACACCCTCCGCGGAGATGAATTCCGCTACACCGGCGGATTTGCAGGGACTCTTTCAGCCATTCTGGGAAGCCTGGGATATCGTCCACGAACAGTACGTGGATCAGCCCGTGGACGACCGGGCCCTCATGCAGGGCGCCATCCGCGGCATGCTCGAGGCGCTGGGCGACGAACATACCTCCTTCATGGACCCCGATGAATTCAAGACGGCCAATGAATCACTGGCTGGTGAATACGAAGGCATCGGCGCCTACGTGGACACGGACGGCGAGTGGATGACCATCATCAGCCCGATCCCTGGTTCGCCTGCCGAGGCGGCCGGACTGCGCAGCGGCGACGCGATCATCGCAATAGACGGCGAAGATATGACCGGCATCAACCCCGAACTGGTGCGCCAACAGGTGCTTGGCCCAGCCGGCACAGTCGTCACTCTCACCATTCAGCGTGGCGATGAAAAGCCCTTCGACGTGACAATCACCCGCGCCCGCATCACCGTTCGCAGCGCCGAAGGGAAAATGCTGGAGGATGACATCGCCTATGTTCAGCTCACCACCTTCGGCGATAGAACCACCCCCGAACTAATCGCCGCGCTGGAAGAACTCATGGCCAAGAACCCAAAAGGTCTGATCCTCGATTTGCGCAACAACGGCGGCGGCTATTTGCAGACGGCGGTTGAGGTCGCTTCACAATTCATCGGCGAGGGTATTGTTCTCTATGAACAATATGGCAACGGTGAGCGTATTTCATACGAGGCTCAACCCGGCGGGCTGGCAGTTGACGTCCCATTGGTCGTGCTGATCAACGAAGGGACAGCTTCGGCGTCGGAAATCGTCGCGGGCGCCATCCAGGATCACGAACGCGGCCAGCTCATCGGCGTCACCACCTATGGCAAAGGTTCGGTGCAAAACTGGGTCCCACTAAACAACAACCAGGGCGCGGTGCGCGTGACGATTGCCAAATGGCTGACCCCCAATGAGCGCACCATTCACGGTATCGGCCTCACAGCGGACGTGGTGGTCGAGATGACCGAGGACGATTACAATAATAATCGCGATCCGCAATTGGACAAGGCCGTCGAAGTCTTGATGGAAATGCTCGCTTCGCAATAACCCCCGGCTTGATTCCGTGCAAGGAGATTGACCTATGTTTTTCTTCAACCCCACCTACCTGCTCTACATGGCGCCAGCCTTTGTGCTGATGATGCTGACGTCATGGTACGTTAAATCGGCCTACAGCAAATGGAGCCAGATTCCCGCGCGCAGCCGCCTGACCGGTGCGGAGGCCGCCCAGCGACTCATTTCGCGGGGTGGCCTGTCAGGCGTGCGCGTCGAGGGCATCCGCGGAAACCTGTCCGATCATTACGACCCGCGCGATAAGGTCCTGCGACTCTCACCGGGCGTTGCCAATTATGCCTCGGTGGCTTCGCTGGCCATCGCGGCGCACGAACTCGGCCACGCCATGCAGGATCATGAAGAATACTTTCCATTGCGCCTGCGCTCGGCCATTGTACCGGTCGTCAACATCGGCTCGAACCTGGGCTGGATTTTGATCATGATCGGATTGCTCCTGCGTTTCACGGAATTGGCCTGGCTGGGCGTGCTGGTCTTCTCCGGCGGCGCGGTCTTTGCCCTCTTCACCCTGCCCGTGGAACTGGACGCCTCGGCGCGCGCCAAACGCCTGCTGGCCGAGACCGGCATCATCCAGGGCGAGGACGAACAGCGCGGCGTGAACACCGTGCTCAACGCCGCCGCCCTGACCTACGTGGCCGGGCTGGTGACCGCCGTCCTGCAATTGCTGTATTACGTCACGCTTGTCGGCGGCATGGGCGGACGCCGAAGAAGTTAAAAATTCTCTGGAGCATAGCGGCGCTTCGTCTCCGCTCAGCGCGTCGCTGTGCCCCTGCTAGGCGTTCTGTGACCTCCGAGGCATCGCCCCTCGGAGGTCTTTGTGTATAATGACCGCAATGCGGAAATTTTTTGTAATTTTCCTGCTCTTTCTGGGAATAGTCTTCGTCATTCTAAACACCGGTGAGTTGGAAAACACAATCGAGACCCTGCGCCACGCCAACCTGTGGTTCCTGATACTGGCATTGCTTCTCCTGGTCGTGTGGATGACCAATACCGGTCTCACCTATCGTTCGATCTACCGCCTGCTCGGCATGGAGGAAGACAGCCGACGCATGACGCTGGCGGCGGCGGCCTCCATCTTCGTCAACATCGTCACACCGACGGCCGGCATGGGCGGCATCGCGGTCTTCATCAACGATGCGCGTCAGCGCGGCCACCCCTCCGGCAAGGTGACCCTGGCCGGCGCGCTCTTCATCCTCTTCGACCAGGCCGCGTTTTTGGCGATCCTTGCCCTCGGCCTGCTTGTGCTCATCCGCCGCAATCACTTGAACGCCGGTGAGATCGTCGCCTCTCTGTTACTCTTTATGGTGGCGTCCATTTTTGCTTTCCTGCTTTATCTTGGCTATCGTTCGGCGGATGAACTGGGAGACATGCTGGCCCGCGGCGCTCATTTCCTGAATCGGATCGTGCGTCTTTTCATTCGCCGCGATTATTTCAGCGAGGCGCGCGCCCATGCCTTCGCCGGTGAACTGGCGGAGGGCCTGGCCGACCTGCGCCAGCGGCCCGGGAAGATGGTCCCGCCCTTCCTGCACGCCCTGCTCAACAAGACCCTGCTGACCGTGCTCCTGCTGGTGCTCTTCCTCGCGTTCGACATCCCCTTTTCGGCGGGCACGATCATCGCCGGGTTTGCCATCAGTTACCTGTTCATGATCGTCTCGCCGACGCCCTCGGGAATCGGCGTCGTGGAAGGAGTCATGCCTTTGACGCTGACCTCGCTCCGGGTCCCGTGGGAGGCGGCGGTAGTGCTCACGCTGGCCTTTCGCGCCCTCACGCTCTGGCTCCCGCTGGGGGTCGGCGCGATGGCCCTGCGCGTCCTGCATTTATCCAATCCCGAATGATTCGCCAACACGGAGGTCTCGCATGGATAAAAAGTTCGAAGACCTGCTTCTGGAATTTGCACAGCAGGAGGAGGAGTCAAAACGAAAGGAAATCGAAAAGAAACTGTGGGACGAATTCGGCACGGTCAAGGCCGTGCTGGTAATGGATCTTTCGGGCTTCTCCCTGCTCACACAGCGTTACGGCATTGTTCATTACCTTTCGATGGTGCGGCGTATGCAACTTGCCTCCCAGCCGGTCATCGAGGCAAAGGGCGGCAAAGTGGTCAAGTATGAAGCCGATAACTGCTTCGCCATGTTCGACGACGCGCATTCGGCCCTGCAGGCCGCCCTGGACTTGAACGAAGTCTTCAACCGTATGAACGTGTACACCGAGGAAAAATTCGACATCCGCGTGGCCATCGGCATTGATTACGGGGAGGTGCTGCTGACCGGCGGGCCCGATTACTTCGGCGCCATCGTCAACCGCGCCAGCAAGCTGGGCGAGGACATTGCCTCCCCCGGCGAAATCCTGATCACCAAGACCGCCTTCGAGCACATCCCGCAGAAAGAGAGGCCGCGCGCCGAACCGCTCAAACTTTCCATTTCGGGCATTCGACTCGACGCGCTCTCCATCAAACTGTAATCCCGCATGAGCCTCACCTCTCTGCTCGCGCGCTGGCAGGCAGACCCCGACACCGCGCCCAATTTCGCCGCTCATCGGATTCTGCCTCCGCGCCCGGCCGAACTGACTCCCCTCCCGCCTCTTCCCGACCCTCTGCCTGCCGCGCTGACGAAGCGCGGAATCCATGCCTTGTACAGCCACCAGGCCGACGCGTTCGAAGCCGCGCGCCGCGGTGCACATGTGGTGCTGGCAACAGGCACGGCCTCCGGCAAGACCCTTGCCTACAACCTGCCCGTCCTCTCCTCACTGATCGAAGACCCTTCCGCGCGTGCTCTCTACTTTTTTCCGACCAAAGCCTTAACCCAAGATCAACTCTCCGGCCTCAACTCGCTCCTCACAAACATTGAACCTGCAACCTTAAACCTTCAACCGGCAATCTACGATGGCGATACACCTCAAGCCAAGCGTTCGCAGATCCGCAAGAACGCCCGCATCATTTTCACGAATCCAGACATGCTCCATACCGGCATCCTGCCACATCACACTAACTGGGGCGACTTCCTGCGCGGACTGCGCTTCGTCGTCGTTGACGAGATGCACACCTACCGCGGCGTATTCGGATCGCATGTCGCCAATGTCATTCGCAGGTTGAAACGCGTCGCGGCTTTTTACGGCGCGCATCCGCAATTCCTGCTGACCTCCGCCACGATTGGCAATCCCGCCGAACTGGCCGAACGGCTGATCGAGGAACCCGTCACATTGATTGACCGCGACGGCTCGGCGCGCGGCGAGCGTCATTTCATTCTCTACAATCCGCCCGTCATTGACGCCGCCCTCGGTTTGCGAAAATCCTCATTTGACGAATCCCTGCGGCTGGCGGGTGAGTTGCTGGAAGAAAACGTGCAAAGCGTGGTCTTCGCGCGCTCGCGGAGAAGTGTTGAGATTTTATTGACGCAGTTGCAAGAGACCCCCACCCTGCACCCTCCCCCATTTTCCCCGAAAATGGGGGAGGGATGGGGAGGGGGCGTCCGCGGCTATCGCTCCGGCTACCTCCCCTCCCAACGCCGCGAGATCGAAAAAGGCTTGCGCGACGGAAGCGTCCGCATGGTCGTCGCCACCAACGCCCTCGAACTCGGCATTGACATCGGCGGGCTGGGCGCGGCTTTGCTCGTCGGTTATCCCGGCAGCATCGCTTCGGCGTGGCAGCAGGCAGGTCGCGCCGGGCGCGGCGACGATCCCGCGCTGGCCGTGCTCGTGGCAGGCGCGGGTCCGCTCGACCAGTTCCTCGCGCACCATCCCGATTACTTCTTTGGCCGCTCCCCCGAGCAGGGATTGGTCAATCCGAATCACCTGCTCATCCTGCTCGAGCACCTGCGTTGCGCCGCGTTCGAATTACCGTTTCAGCCAGGCGAGGGCTTCGGCCGCCTGCCGAACGAAACCGTGCGCGAATTTCTGGATGTTCTCACGAGCAACGGCGAACTGCACGAATCGAACGCAAAATATTTCTGGATGGCGGATGCCTATCCCGCCGCGAACATTTCTCTTCGCTCTGCATCGCCCGCGAATGTGCTTTTGCAAACTCAGGAAGATGACCAGCCGCACGTCCTCGGCGAAGTGGACCTGGCCTCCGCGCCCTGGATGGTGCACCCGCGCGCTGTCTATTTGCACGAAGGCCAGCAGTATTACGTGCAGGAACTCGATTTAGAACGCAACCTCGCCGCGCTCATCCCCGTCGGCCTGGATTACTACACTGAACCCTTGAGAGAAACGAGCATTCAGGTGCTTTCCATTTCTCAAGAGTCTCCTTCTCCCCTAACCCCTCTCCCCATCGCGCTGAGCGGAGCGCCAGCGGAGACGAAGCGGGGTGATGGGTCAACAAAGTTCTGGGGCGAACTGCAAGTCACCACCCAAGTGACCGGCTTCCGCAAACGCGGCTGGGGCACGGGCGAAAACCTCGGCGAAGAGCCGCTCGACCTGCCTGCCTCTGATCTGCAAACGACAGGCTACTGGCTCTCCCTCTCCGAAGCGACTCTCGCGCGTCTGCGCGAAAGCGGAGCCTGGACCAACGACCCGAACGACTACGGCCCCGACTGGCCGAAGATTCGCGAACGCGTGCGCGCCCGCGACGGCTATCGCTGTCAGATGTGCAGACTGCCTGAGGACAGCCGCCAGCACGATGTGCATCACAAGATTCCGTTTCGACAATTCCCGTCCGCAGAGCAGGCCAACCGTCTCGACAACCTTGTCACTTTGTGCTCGAACTGCCACCGCAAAGCGGAGCAGAACGTCCGCATGAGGAGCGGACTGGCCGGGCTGGCCTACGTGCTCGGCAACCTAGCACCGCTCTTCCTCATGTGCGATCCGCGCGACCTCGGCACACACATCGAGCCAGTTGCATCCTCCGCGTTTCCTAATCCCTCGGTCGTGCTTTACGACGTGGTACCAGCGGGAATCGGCTTCAGCCAGAAATTATTTGAAATACACGACGAATTACTGGCCCGCGCCCTCGAACTCGTGACCGAATGTCCCTGCGAGGACGGCTGTCCCTCCTGTGTGGGGCCTGCCGGGGAGAATGGGGTGGGAGGGAAGAGGGAGACGATTGAGATACTGAAACTATTACAGCAGTAAAAGATTTAATGTTACTGATTTGGGGTCTGTGAGGCTGTTGCTTCGTCAAGAGGTGTAGCTGTTAAACTTGGCGTAAATGTTGTTGTGGGAAGAGGAGTAAAAGTCTCTGTTGGTATTAGGGTTGGTGTTTGAGGGCAAGACAAGGGTATAGGACTCGGAATATTAACGTGAATCTTACTTTTTGCACGATATGGAATTTCTTCCAATTCGCCGGATTCCAATTTGCCAATCGGAATTATCCTTCCTTCGATTACATCTTCAAGCCAGATTATTGAATAATGCACAATAACCCCTGGTGGGGCTACAAATTCCGCAGATGTCACATACTCTTTTGTTTCTGAGATATTAATCTCGTAATGAGCGGCTATTGACAGCTTAATGATTTCGCCAAGATCAATTGAAGCTGAAGTACCAATTTCGACAGCTGATGTGTAAGATTTGCTAAGCGAAGGAGTTATAGTAATGCCAGCCGGACCTGAGCAGTTATCAATTGGTACCGTTTCAGAATCAATAACTGACTCGAATCTTCTATCCTCAATCAACAAAAACAACTCATTATTGTAAGTGATAACATTAAGTGAGGAAGTTGCCTGTGGTTCTAAACTAGGAGACAATGGAGCTGCACACCAATCTGTACTATTACAAAGCAATTCAGGAGTAGGCGTAGGCGTAAATGAATCGGTAGGAGTCGGAGTCACAGAAACACTCATTGAGCATGCAGCGAGCGGCAAAAAAGCGGAAACAAGGAAAATGTAGGGCTTGACTCTCATTTCCCATCCTTTTCATTCTAAATGGGGCAGGGATTGATAAATTATACAATGAAACTTTATATTGAAACCATATGATTCCTGCACCGTAAGGAGAGCGGAGCTAGTGGAAGGAGACAAAAGTAATTATGACTGGATAACGAAAATTTGAAGTTGCCCACACGGCTTGCCCCTAAGTGCCAACAAAACCCCACTACTCCTCCCTCATCCACCTCTTGACCGCCTCGTGCGGATGCGCGTGGCTCTCCATCGAATCGATCAGCGCGTCGGGGTCGGAGGCGAAGTGCAGGGATTTGCGATGCTCGGGGAAGATGAATCCCTCCGCCACGGCGTGGTCGATGGCGGCCAGCAGATGATCGTAATAATTGCGGATGTTGAGCAGGCCAACCGGCTTCTCATGCGCGCCGATCTGCGCCCAGGTGATGGCTTCGAATAATTCATCGAACGTGCCGTAGCCGCCGGGCAGGGCGATGTAGCCCTCAGCCAGTTCATGCATGCGCGCCTTGCGGGCGTGCATGTTCTCGGTCACGTCCATGCGCGTCAATCCCATGTGGGCCAGCGCGGCGGTGTTCATCGAGGGGATGATCACCCCGATGACCTCGCCTCCCGCGGCGAGCGCACCCTCGGCGGCCGCGCCCATCAGACCGGTCTTTCCACCGCCGAAAATGAGACGGATGCCGCGGCGGGCCAGGGCCGCGCCCATTTGACGCGCGCCGGCCAGATAGTCCGCGTGGACGCGGTCGGACGATCCGCAAAAAACACAGATGGAGTTCATAATCGCTCCACAAGAAGACCCTGAAAAATTCTAGAGCGTAGCGACTTCGAAGGGCCTGAAGTCTACTTTACCATATTTGAACGGGTTAGAGTTGTATTAGACGGCTCATGCCGCGCTTGACTCGCGCTTGCGGAGGGATAGAATCAACTCGATGAATTACAAGGATTACTATCAAATCCTGGGCGTCGGGCGTTCGGCCAGCGCGGACGAGATCCGCAAGGCCTATCGCAAACTGGCGATGAAGTATCATCCCGACCGCAACCCCGGGAATAAATCCGCTGAGGAACGTTTCAAGGACATCAACGAGGCCTATCAGGTGTTGAGCGACCCGCAGAAGCGCGCCCACTACGACCGCCTCGGAAGCGCGTACTCTTCGTGGCAACAGGGCGGCGCGCCCGGCGACTTCAACTGGGGCGACTGGTTCGGCAGCGCGCCGGGCGGAACGCGCGTCGAATACGGCGACCTGAACGACCTGTTCGGCGAGGGCGCCTTCTCGGATTTCTTCCGTTCGATCTTTGGCGGGATGAGCACTTCGGGCGCGACGACCGGCCGGGCGCGGCCGGCGACGGCTTTTCAACAGCCGGTGCGCATCTCGTTCCAGGAAGCCTACAGCGGCACGACCCGCCAACTGAAGACCGAGTCGCGGCGCGTCCAGGTACGGATTCCGCCCGGTGTGAAGACCGGCTCGAAGGTGCGTGTGGCCGGCGCGGGCCCGAACGACAACGACCTGTACCTCGTCGTCGAGGTGGAACCCGATCCGCGCTTCGAGCGCGACGGCATTAACCTGAGCACCACCGCGAGTGTGGACGTGTTCACCGCCATCCTTGGCGGCGAAGCGGACGTGGAGACCCCGGCCGGCAAAGTGAAATTGACCATCCCGCCCGGCACCCAGCCGGAGCAGGTCTTTCGCCTGGCCGGGCGCGGCATGCCCGCATTGAAGCATCCCGAAACGAAAGGCGACTTGTACGTGCGTTTGAAAGTAAGTGTTCCAAAATATCTGTCCTCCAAACAGCGGGAATTACTGGAAGAAGCCTCGAAGATCAAGTTTTAATCGTCAGGAGTAAGGTATGAGACTCAAATTATCCCTTGCATTCACCGTACTCGTGTTCGCCGCGTTGGCCTGCCAGATCGGTGAGAACGCGGCTCCTTCTGCGGCCTCCGCGCCGACTCCCGCGGTCGAAGCCCCGGTTCTGCCGGAAGCCGGCAGTGTCGTCGAGGATCAGGATGTGCTGGTCGCGCTGTTCGAAAGCGTCAGCCCCGGCGTGGTGGCGATCAAGACTGTCGGCGAGCAGGCCGGGAGTCTCGGCTCCGGCTTCGTCTACGACGACCAGGGCCACATCGTGACCAACTACCACGTGGTCGAAGGCTCGTCCGAAGTGGAGGTGGATTTCGTCACCGGCTTCAAGGCCTACGGCACGGTCATCGGCACGGACCTGGATTCCGATCTGGCCGTTGTCGAAGTAGACGCGCCCGCCTCGGAACTGCATCCTCTGGCGCTGGGCGACTCGGACGCGCTCAAGGTCGGTCAACGCGTGGTAGCCATCGGCAACCCCTTCGGGCTGGACAGCACCATGACGCTGGGCATCGTCTCGGCTCTCGGCCGCACATTGGATTCGATCCACGCGGCGCCGGGAGGCGGGTTCTTCACCGCAGGCGACATCATCCAGACCGACGCGGCCATCAACCCGGGCAACTCCGGCGGTCCGCTTTTCAACCTGAACGGAGAGGTGGTCGGCGTCAACCGCGCCATCCGCACCGACAGCACCAGCGTGACCGGGGACCCGCTCAATTCAGGCATCAGTTTCGCGGTCTCGTCCAACATCGTCAGACGGGTTGTGCCGGTTCTGATCACGGACGGGAAGTACGATTATCCATATCTCGGCATGTCTTCGCTGGATGAATTGAGCCTGCCGGTGATCGAGGCGCTGGGCCTGAAGACGTTCACCGGCGCGTACGTCACCGCCGTGACCCCCGGCGGCCCGGCAGATAAAGCCGGACTGAAGGGCGGCACTGAGGCCTCCAGCGTCGGCATACCGGCCGGAGGGGACATGATCACCGCCATTGACGGCCGCCCGATCAAGACCTTCGACGAAATGCTGAGTTACCTGGTGACGCACAAAGTGCCCGGCGATACCGTGATCCTGACCGTCATGCGAGGGGAAGAGACTATCGAGATCACGATTACGCTTGGCAAACGGCCATAGGTCCGCGCGGGAACGACTTTAGTCGTTGGCATTAACTTCACAAAAGCGACTGAAGTTGCCGCTGCTCTCCTCGCCGCGTTTGTAAAAGAACAGCGCCGCTGGCGCTGTTCTGGTCTTAATGAGCAATTTCCCCCGGCTCATACACCGGCAGGACAACAAAGAAAGACGATCCCTCCCCCAGACGCGACTCAACCCAGATGCGCCCCTGATGGCTGTCTACAATGGACTTGACAATGGCCAGTCCCAGCCCGGAGCCGGGCACATTATCCGGCACATTGGAGGCGCGGTAGAACTTTTCGAAGATGTGCGGCTGGTCGGCCGGCGGGATGCCCGGGCCGGAATCCTTCACTTCGAGAATGATCTGATGATCCTCCGGGCGCAGGCAAAGTTTCACCTCGCCGCCCTGGGGTGTGTATTTAATGGCGTTGCCGAGCAGGTTATCCAGCATCTGCCTCAGGCGAATTGGGTTCGCCCGCAATGGAGGCAGGTGCGGGGTCCGTTCGATGCGCAGGTGGATGTCTCTGGCCTCGGCCTGCCCGCTCAGGATGTTTACCGTGTAATCCAGGATGTTTTCCAGTTGAACGATCTCGCGGCGGGTATCGAACCCGGCTTCGAGGCGGCCAAGGTCGAGCAGGTCGTTGACGAGGTTGGTGATGTCCTCCACACTGGCCTGCAGGCGGCGCAGGAACTCCCGCTGCTGGTCGTTGAGTGTGCCCATGCGGGCGACCAGCTCGGCATATCCCAGTACGGCTGTCAATGGAGAACGCAGGTCGTGGGAGACGGTGTGGACGAAATCATTCTTGATGCGATCCAGTTCCTTCAGGTAGGTGATGTCCTGAATCGTGATAGCCGAGCCAATCTCCGGAATCACCGTGAATTGTCCGTTGAACACGCGCCCGTCATCGAAATTGATCTCGTGATATTTCAAGTCTTCGGAGGCGGCGCGCTCCAGCAGAGAACGGATGTCGGGATGGGTGATGACATCCAGCAGAGGCTGGCCGACCGCGGCCGCGGTCACGCCGAAGGCATTGCGCACCGATTCGTTGACCAGGATGATGCGGCTGGATTTATCCAGGATAATGATGCCGTCACTCATGTTGGCGAAGATGGCTTCGAAGTCGTTGACCTGCCGCTGAAGCGAGGCGGTCGTGCGGCGGACCTCGCGGCGGATCCAGTCACCGAGGTGGCGGGCGCGGTCGAGACTGCGTCCCACCGCGGCAACAATATCGTCCATGCGGAGAGGCGGATAAAGATAGCCGGACAAGTTGGCGCGCAGGATTTCTTTTGGGATGGCGGGCGAATCCTTTTCCGCGTAGACCAGGATCGGCATGGTGGGAAAGCGTTCCAGTTGTTCCACTGCCAGGGAGATGCCCGCTTGTCCGTTGAACTTTTCTCCGATGAGAAGTAATGCAGGCGAAGAGGATTGAAGCACCTTTTCCAGCCCGGCCCGGTCAGAGACGATGGCCGTTTCGTAGTTCGAGGCACGCAACGCCCGTTCCATTAACTGGAGGGTGGGCGAGTCGTCCAAGGCCAGGAGGATCAGGTCGGGTTTGGCCATGCGCGGGTTGGGTCCGTCACTTGACTTTGGCGGCCGGGGGCGTGGTGCGTTCGGCGGCACGCCCCAGGCGATCGAGCGCCATCTTGATGGTTTGCAGGGCTTGCTTTTGCTGAGCGGACAGTTTGCCGGGTTTCTCGGTCATCAACAATTCGAGCGGATAACCCGCGGCCTGCATTTCCTCCCGCAACGCCTCGCGAATGGATTCGAGCAGGGCATTTTGCACCCTCTCCCCGTTGCGGGCAGACTCGGCCGTTTGCTCCAGGGCACGGAAGAGACGGGCATTGACCAGCGAGATGGAGGCGTAGTCGGCCACCGCCTCGAGCAGGGCCTGTTCCACATTTTCAAAGGGACGCGCGCTCTTGCGCACCACCAGCATCAACCCGATGACTTCGTTCTGCACCTTGATCGGGACCACCGCCGCAGACTTGCCCAGACTGGCCACCTTGAACTTCTGCAGAGGCTCGCCATGAATCAGCAGAGTCTCGCCGGAAAGCGCCACCAGCGAACTGACGCCGTCGTCCAGCGGTTCATTCATCTTCTTCGCCCAGACTTCGGGCAGGTTGCGATGCGAAGTAAGCAGGAAGGTCTTGGTGCGTTCGTCCCGCAGTAACAACCAGCCGATGTCTGCAATGGAGACCTGCAACGCGCCATCCACGATCTTCTGGAAAAGCACGCGCTGATCCGTAATGGAGACGACAGCCTTGCCAATCGCCAGCAGGCTGGTCAGTTCGCGCACCTTGCGGTCCAGTTCCAGGTTGGTTTCCTGCAACTGCATGTCCAGTTTCTGGCGGGCGCGGCGTTCGCGCACCTGCTTGAGCGCGCGTTCGACGGAGGCAACCACCTCCGCGTCACGGGCCGGCCAGAACAGGGCATCCGCGGCACCCAGGCGGAAGGCCTGCAAGGCGGCCCCTTCCTGTCCCTTTGCAGCCATCACGATCACCGGCGTCTGCGAACCCTGAGAGGACAGTGCCACCAGCAGGTCTTTGGCGCTCAGGCCAGACAAATTGAGATTGGCGAGGATCAAGTCGGGGGTCGTCTGCGCCGCCCTTTTGATGGCCGACGCCGCGTCTCCCACCACGTCCACCTGATATCCCAGCGGACGCAGTGCCTGGCGGGCGATCAGATCGCTGATGTCGGGATCGCTTTCAACGAGCAGGATTCGTTCCCCGGGAGTTGCCATATTTGCCATCATATCAGAGGGATGTACTAGATATACGCATTGTAACATTTTTAACATCAAAGCGGGATGATATACTTGGGCTAATTTCCCAGAGGCTTGATGGACGACTTTACTTGGTGGCGCGACGGCGTCATCTATCAGATCTATCCCCGCTCGTTCTCGGACAGCAACGGCGACGGTCTGGGCGATCTGCCCGGCGTCATCTCCCGCCTCGATTACCTCGCCGAGCTCGGCGTGGACGCCGTCTGGCTCTCTCCCTTCTATCCCTCTCCCGATAAAGACTTCGGCTACGATGTGTCCAACTATGTGGACGTGGATCCGCGCTTCGGCGCGCTGGCCGACTTTGACCGCCTGGTGGCGGAGGCGCACGCGCGCGGCATCCGCGTCATTCTGGACCTGGTACTGAATCACACCTCCGACCAGCATCCCTGGTTCCTCGAGTCCAAATCCAGCCGCGACAACCCGAAAGCGGATTGGTACATCTGGCAGTCCCCCCTCGCCCCGGCCCCATCTCCCTTCCGCGCTGAGCGGAGCGCCAGCGGAGATGAAGCGGGGAGAGGGGCACCGCCCAATAACTGGCAGGCCGCGCTCGGCGGGCGGGCATGGGAGTGGGTGGAGGAGCGCCGTCAGTATTATTACCATGCCTTTCTGCCCCAACAGCCCGACGTCAACTGGCGCAACCCCGAAGTACACACCGCGATGATGGATGTCGTCCGTTTCTGGCTGGAACGCGGCGCGGACGGATTCCGACTGGACATCTTCAACGTATTTTTCAAGGACGCACAATTCCGCGATAACCCCCCGGCCTTCGGCCTGCGCGCCTACGACCGCCAGAAGCACATCTACGATATGGATCAGCCTGAGATGTTTCCGCTCTTGCAGGAGTTGCGCGCCTTGCTCGATTCATACAGGGACCGGTATGCGGTCGGCGAGCCGCTGTTCGCCTCGCCTGAGATGACCGCCCGTTACTGCGGCCCGGATAAATTGCACGCCGCCTTCAACTTCGACTTCACCATCTGCCGCTTCGACCCGCGCCAGTTCCTGCGCGCCATCCTGGAATGGGAGAGGGTTGCGGGCGCGGAGGTCTGGCCCAATTACGTGCTCGGCAACCACGACATCATCCGCCCGGCCACGCGTTTCGGCGAGGGCTTTCTCGGCGCGGAGCGCATGTTCATCGCGCAGTTGTCCTCCGGCCGCCTCGAGGACGACGCGCGCGCCAAAGTGCTGATGGCGCTCCTGCTCACTTTGCGCGGCACGCCTTTCATCTACAACGGCGACGAGATCGGCATGCGCGAACTATTCCTCGAACGCGAGGAAATCATGGATCCGCAGGGGAAAATCTACTGGCCGCTCGTGCGCGGACGCGATGGATGCCGCACACCGATGCAATGGGACGCCTCGCCGAACGCGGGCTTTTCGACCGCGAAGCCCTGGCTGAGAATCCACCCGAACTATCGGGCGCGCAACGTGGAATCCCAGCGCGCCGACCCGCATTCGCTTCTCAACCTGACCCGTGACCTGATCCGCCTGCGGCGCGAAAAACTTGCCCTGCGCCGCGGTGCGTTCGTCCCCGTGACTCCGCAGCCGCGCGGCGCGCTCGTCTATCGCCGCGAGATCGAGGGGCATCCTCCAATTCTTGTGGCGTTGAATTTCTCGCGGCGCGCGGTGAGGCTGCAAACGCCGGGGACTTGGAAAACCCTGTTTGGGGCCGCGCCGGCCGAGGCTCGCGCGGAGCCGGCTCGAAGCGTCCGCGGGGGATGCGAACTGGGGGCGTACGAAATCCACATCATGGAAGCCCTCTGAAGCGGATTGCTTCATGTCTCTTATTTCAGATTTAAACTCGATTTAAAATTGGGTCTTGAAATTCAGCACAGAATGTTATATGATTATTTAGATCACCTTTCATAAACGTAAGGTGAAATTCCGGGCTTCGAGAAACGGAGGTGCGTAAAACACAATTTTTGGTGAGGGACCCGGTTTGTTCGATCCAATTCCTGTAATTTGCGGAGGGCAAACATGAAATTCTCGCGTGTATTCAATTTGCTGATGGCACTGCTCGTTGTTGCCGCAAGCATTTCCTATGTCCAACCTGCCGCGGCGCGACCGGTAAGCGAGGGGGATCAAGAGGCGCTGTATGTTCCGGGAGAGGTCGTGGTTGGCTTCCAATCTGGGCACTCCGCCCAGGCCTATAAAGCGCAGGCGACCGCGCTGGCGGGGAACCTCAGCGCTCAAGTCGTCAACATGTATGGCAATGTAGCCCTGTTCAGCTTTGCCGAGGATGCCGATGTCGAAGCGCTGGCGGCGCAGATCGCCGCTTCGGATGGCGTGGCATTCGCCGAGCCGAACTATGTGTTCAGCATTCCGGAGGAGATGAGCGCCGCCGGAGATCGTCCTGATCCAGTCACGAGCATCACGCGGCCGACGGCCGGAACCGAGGAAGAGCTCACTATCTCGGTAGACTCCCTGCGTTCCCTGCGGACGGTGAGGAACGGCAAAAAAGTCGCAGCCTACCCGAACGATCCCTATTTGTGGGAAAACTGGGGTTGGTGGTGGGTCGGCGCGGATATCGTCTCGCCGAACACGACCGCCAGCGCGAACGTATGCGTACTGGACACCGGCGCGGACCATATGCACCTGGACCTTAAGGCCAACATCATCAAAGGCTGGGACTTCGTCAACAACGATGCCGATCCGATGGACGACAACGGGCACGGTACGCACGTATCCGGCGTCATTTCGGCCCTCAAGAATAACAAGGAGGGTATTAGCGGCGTCTCCACCGGCAAGGTGGTCGCAGTGAAAGTGTTGAATGCCCAGGGCTGGGGCACCAACTTCGGCGTTGCGGCAGGCATCAACTACTGCGCCAACCGAACGGATGTGAAAGTCTTGAGCATGAGTCTGGGCGGAGGTTACTCGACCGCCGTCTTCAATGCGGTTGACTACGCCGTCAACGTAAAGGGCAAACTGCTTGTGGCCGCCGCCGGCAATGCGAATTCGTCCACGCCCAGTTACCCAGCCGGCCACTCCGTAGACTTCCCAAACAAAGTGCTGGCCGTGGCCGCCTCGGGCGTGTACTACGAGGACCCGCCCGGCTCCGGCGAATGGTGGCTGGACTACAGTTGCCGCGCCGATTATTCCAACTACGGTTCCTGGGTGTCTGTGGTCGCGCCGGGTACGGACATCTATTCCACCCTGCCGTGGGATAAGCCGTTCTACCTAAACTACTACTACGGTTACTATCCGCGCTACGATTACCTGAGCGGCACTTCGATGGCGACGCCGTTCGTCTCAGCCGCCGCCGCGCGGCGCTGGGGCTACAAGCCGACCGACACCAATGCCCAGGTGGGGGCGGCCGTTGTAACCAGCGGCTGGGAGATCACAGCCGACGATGTCTGCTGGCCGTCTTCGATGGCCGGCATCCACGAGGTGAATGTGGCCGCCCTGCTCGACCGCGGCGCGGCATACGGTTACACCTACAACGCCACCACCGGCCTCCCGCTGACCGGCGCCCAGTTCCAGGTTTATCAAGGTACGGCGTCGAAGGGTAGCGGGGTCGTCGAAAGCATGTACAGCGCCTACGCCGAGGTCATCAACCTGCCCGTCGGAAGCGGTTACACGGCAAAGACCACCCACTCTTCGACTGTCGGGGCGCAATGGACCTTCTGGCACACCGGTTCCCACTCAGTGAATCCCGGCTATTGGTCGTACATGGGGCGCGGCTCCGTGCCGAACAAGGATACCAACTTTGCCGTGGTGGCAGGCTGGTTGTACGAAGGCAACGATCTGGACCTGAATGTTTGGCTGCCTGCCACGCCCAATCCGCTCGATCCCGGCCAACCGGCATCCTTCATCGTGGGCCCTGAAGGGAATGCATTCGGCTACCTGGAGAGCGACCCAACCGGCACACTGATTGCCTTCCCGTTTGCCATCTGGAATCGTGAGGGGGGATGGATGGATTGGCTGGCGATGGAGAGCACCACGATTTCCAAGCGGCTGGCGCACGCCCCCCTGGCAGCAAACGCCGCCCTGCCCTACTACCCCGGCGACTATTGGATTGGAATCACCGACTATGGGCAAATGGTAGGCAGTGATCACCTGCTGTACTATGCGATGCCGTTCGTTTACATCTGGAAGGACGGCAAGATCCTGAACGGCGCGTATGACTGGTCCTGCAACACCCAATGGTGGTATCCATTCACCATATCCAGCGGGACAACCGGCTCGGTGACGCTTTACTGGTATGACTACTGTACGAACGGCGTCCCGTACGCCGCGGGTGCAAGTGAAGGCGGATCAGGGATCCGCATGAAACCGTGACGAAGCGGTGCGATCCCGGCTAAAGACAAGGGAGCGGCACGTACGTGCCGCTCCCTTCTTGCCTGCGGACAGGCGCCGTGATTCATCTCCGATTTCGAAAACGGAGTACAATTGCCGGCAACTACCGTCAAGGTGCGATCCGTTGATGCGAAGGCTTTTGTTCGCGGTCATCCTTTTCTTGCTTTTCAGCGCTTTTTTCCCGCGCGGCGTGGGTGGGGTTTCGGCTAGGTCTCCCTCGTCTTATGAACATGCTGATATCGTGCCCGGCGAGTTGATCGTTGGGCTCGAACCCGGCGCGCGCCTCTCCAGCCTGCGCCTGCCCGCCCAGACCTCCCTGGCTGCCGGTCACTCCGGCTTGAGCCGCTTGAACGCCGCACTGGTGACCGTCCCGCGCGGCTACGAGCAGGAGTATATGGCAAAACTGCGCGGCCAGCCGGGCGTCCTGTTCGTCGAGCCGAACGTGCGCGTCGAGGTCATGCTGATTCCCGACGACACGCATTGGACTCAGCAGTACGGCCCGGCCCAAATTCAGGCCCCTGCCGCCTGGGACATCACCACCGGCTCCAGCAGTGTCGTCCTGGCAATCATCGATTCTGGCGTGGACACCTCTCATCCTGAATTCGGCGGGAGTTTCCTCTCCGGTCACGATTTCGTGGAGGACGACTCGACCCCGCAGGACGAGTGCGGCCACGGGACGCACGTGGCCGGTATCGCCGCCGCGCAGGGGAACAACGCAGCTGGGATCGCAGGCATCGCCTGGAATGTGAGCATCCTGCCCATCCGCGTCCTTAACGAGACGTGCAGTGGGTCCACCGCCGACATTGCCGAGGCGCTCGTCTGGGCCGTGGAGCGCGGCGCGCGCGTCATCAACTTGAGTCTCGGCACCTCCACACCCTCCTCGCTGATGGAAAGCGGAACGTATTACGCCTATACTCACGGCGCGGCCATCTTCGCCGCGGCGGGTAACACCGGCGCTCCCACAATTTACTACCCGGCGGCGTATCCCTGGGTGATGGCCGTCGGCGCGACGGGCACAACCGGCCTGCGTTCTTCGTATTCCAACACCGGCGCGGCTCTCGACCTGATGGCGCCCGGCGATTCCATCTTCTCCACCCTGCCGATGGAGACGGGCTTCCTGTATAACCACGATTGTCCCAACGGCCCGTACACCTGCGGAAAGTCAACCGAGTACGATACGCTCACCGGCACTTCGATGGCGTCGGCGCACGCCTCCGGCGCGGCCGCGTTACTGGCGTTCTATCCCGCGTTCGACTCTCCCGATAAGATTTATGAGGCCCTGATCAGCACCGCCTTGGACATGGACGCGCCCGGCCTGGATCCCAACACCGGCTACGGCCTGATTCAGTTGGCCGACGCGCTGGCCTTCGCACCCGCCATCATCCCCACGCCCACGCCCGGCCCGCCAGCCGTCTCCTACGATGTGGTCGATTCGGACGCATGCGGCAACATCGTCCAATACGCGTGGCGCGACGCGTCAGGCGGCACGCCCATCCTGTTCCTGCCGGGCGGCAACAACGGCTCGGCATTGCTTTCCCTGCCGTTCACGTTCGATTTCGGCGGCGTTCTATACACGACCGTGACCGTCAGCAGTAACGGCTATCTGACCTTCGGCGCGAGCGGCACGTCCACCGAAAACTTCATCATCCCCTCCATCGGCCAGCCCAACAATTTCATCGCCCCCTTCTGGGACGACCTGACCGCCTCCGCAGGAGGGACAGTCTACTGGTCCGTTACTGGTGCGGCTCCCGCGCGCGAATTCATCATCGAATATAACGGCGTTCACCGTTACGTGACCCAGCCCTTCCCCCAGCCTCCGCTCATCATCGGGCCGTTGACCTTCGAGGTGATTCTCTTCGAGGGCAGCAACCAGATTCTCTTCCAATACGAAACGCTGACCGGCGACGGCTCCGACGGTTCCTCCGCCACCATCGGCGTGGAATATGCGGACGGCACGGCCGGGCGCGAGTACAGTTACAACAAAGCGGACGCGGTCGAAGAAGGCCTGGCGTTGCTGTTCATCCCTTTCGCCACCGGGGACACGCCGCCCTCCAACAGCTGCGATGCGTTCACCGCCCCTGCCGATTCCAGCGGCGGATTCTTCGACGCACCGCCCTTCTGTCTGATGATTCCTCCCGGCGCACTGGAACACCCCGCCACCGTCCAGATTCAGATTCTGACCAGCGCGCCGCACATGCCGGGCCGTTTTCTCGACTTGCGGCATTACGCCGATATCACGATTTCCTACTCCCCGGCCCCGCCGCTGTCTCCGGTCCCCGAGGCCTACGTGTGTTATCACTACACACCGGAGGATGTGCTCGCGGCAGGGGGACATCCAGAGAATCTGTTGATCGTGGCCTACGATTCAGGACTCTCGCGCTGGGAAGCACTGGCTACCTCGGTGGATTCCCTGAATGAAATCATCTCCGCCCGCGGGCCGCACTTTTCCATTTACGGCGTCGCCACCAACGACATCGAAGAACTGCCTGTTACAGGCGGGCCGCGGCCAGATAACAATTTGTCTTTGTGGGCATTGGGCGTGCTGATCGCATTCATCCTGCTGCGCTTATGGATAAGATCACGAACGGACCAGGAACATTCTGCTTCCTCCTGAGTCTTCTCGCGGCCGTCTCGCTCGCCGCTTGTGGGACCTCCGCGTCTTCCCAGGAACCTGCCCTCCCGCTGCCCATCGTCAACGTGACTCACGCGGCGTCCATTCCCACATCGCTTCCAACATCCACATCATTACCCGCTCCGGTCAGTTTGGAAATTGACGATCTAGCCTCGAAGCTATTCGGTGACCAGCGTTTGATCGAACGCGTGAGCATCCCTATCATCGGCGTGAACAGCGCGGTCGTCCCAGTTGGCTGGCAGCGACAGTTCGGTGCGCCGCCCGAGAGCGGTGCCCTGGAATGGGATTCGCCCGGCGACCATGTCGGCTGGGTTATTAATAGCGCCCTGCCCGACCAGCGCGGCAACGTCATTCTATACGGCCACAACAACCTGTTCACCGCCGTCTTCCACGATCTGTGGAAACTCGAGCCGGGCGACAGGCTCTACCTGCAAACCGCCGAACGAAAATGGGAATATCTGGTGGACCAGGTTGTCATCATCCCCATCGAAGGAGCGGCTGAGGAAGAACGCGCAGCCTATGACACTTATTTTTATCCCAGCGGCATCCCGCGCCTCACCCTGGTCTCCTGCTGGCCCCCCGACAACAACACCCACCGCGTGATCGTCACCGCTTATCCCCTCGAGTTGCCGTAAGCCAAAGGGAGTCCAAAGTCTGGAGACTTTGGACTCCGGTGGCAGGACAATCATCTTCCTCTCACTTGTTTTTTCAAAACGCGGCGTTATACTACCAGCATGGGACTGCTGGATTCCCCCTATCTGCCGGGGCATCCCCCCTCGGATCAACTGCCGCTGGCGCGCTTCCTGCCGCCTTTGGAAGACGGCGTAGCCGCGGTCTGGCTCCCGGCTCACGCGCCTCCCTTCGACCCGCTTCACAACAAACCCGGGGCCTGGGTGCTGGATCCGTTCGGCTCCTCGCCCCGCCTCGCCGTCGAGGCCGCGCGCGCGGGGTACCGCGTACTCGTCACAGCCAACAACCCGGTCACACGCTTCCTGCTCGACCTGGCCGCAAACCCCGCGTCCGAATCGGACTTCCGCGCCGCGCTGGCCGACCTAGCAGTCACCAAAAAAGGGGACGAACGACTCGAAACCCATCTGCAATCGCTGTATCTGACTCCCTGCGCCAACTGCGGAGAGGAGGTTTCCGCGCAGGCCTTTCTGTGGAAAAAAGGCGACAACGCGCCGTACGCGCGCCACTACGAATGTCCGGCCTGCGGCAAAGGAGGCGAGCATCCCGCCACCCCCGCGGACCTCGAACGCGCCGCGCAGATCGCCGCCTCGGCCGGACTGCACCGCGCGCGCCTGCTGGAGCGCGTCGCCCCGCCCGACGACCCCGACCGCGAATACGCCGAGGAAGCGCTGGCAAACTACCTGCCGCGCGCCTTGTACGCGCTGGCGACGCTCATCAACCGCCTCGACAGTCCCGGCGTCTCGCCCGAACGCCGCCGCCTGTTGACCGCCCTCTTTTTGTCGGTCTGCGATTCGGCCAACAGCCTTTGGCCGCATCCCACCGAACGGCCGCGCCCGAAACAATTGGCCATCCCGGCACAGTATCGCGAAAATAATATCTGGCTGGCGCTGGAGGAAGCCGTGTCGCGCTGGGCCGGAAACAGTTCCCCCGTCCCGCTCGCGGCGTGGCCGGCCAAGATCCCCGAAAGCGGAGGCATCATCCTGTTCGAGGGGCGCATCAAAGACCTGGCGGAGGTGGTTAAAGAAGCACCCATCGCGGCTGTGGTCGGCGCGCTGCCGCGGCCCAACCAGGCCTTCTGGACACTGTCCGCGTTGTGGGCCGGCTGGCTGTGGGGACGCGAGTCTGTCGAGCCGTTCAAGATCGCCCTGCGCCGCCGCCGCTACGACTGGGCCTGGAATGCCACAGCCCTGCACGCGGCCTGCACCAATCTGTTTGGACTGCTCGCGCTGGGCACGCCCTTCCTCGGATTCCTGCCCGAGCCGGAGCCGGCTTTCCTCACCTCCGCGCTGACCGCGGCCAGTTCCGCAGGATTCGATTTGAAGTCCCTCGCGGCGCGCACGGAGTTCGACCCGATTCAACTCGTCTGGCAGCGCGGCGAGCACCTGCAACGCGAAACGGGCGAGGCCGACCTGGACGCGGCGCGCGAGGCAATGCAGCGGCATCTCTCCGAACGCGGCGAGCCGGCGCGCTATCTGCACCTCCATGCCGCGGGCCTGCTGGCGTTGACCGAATCCCACGCGCTCCGAAAAAAGGGACAGGAGTTCGATGAGGCCACACGCGGCACACAATCCATGCTGGAGGCCGCACTGAAGGGTAACCCGCGCTTCATCCACTATGGTGCGGGCGAAGGCGTGGACACCGGCCTGTGGAGCCTGACAGAAGATCGAATACAAAGAGAGTCTCTGGCCGACCGCGTGGAAATGGCCATCGTCACCTTCCTGCAAAAGAATCCTTCCAGCACATTGCTGGAAATCGAAACGGACCTGTACCCGCATTTCCCCGGTCTGCTCACGCCCTCCAAAGGCCTCATTCATGCTGTTTTGAATTCCTACGCCGAGGAGCGCGACGGCCGCTGGGTGCTTCGTCCCGAGGATCAGGCCGCCTCCCGCCGCGCCGAACTGACGCGCATGGAGGCCATGATCGAAACACTGGGGACGCGGCTCGGATATGTCACCCGCAAACAGGAGCGTTTGTTGGTTTGGGAGGAAGACAACCAGCCCGCTCGCGCCATCTACGCGCTCGTCTCAGCGTTGATCGGGCGCGCCCTCGCGGACCTCGAAACCGTGAACGCACAGAGGCTGATCGTCCTGCCGGGCGGACGCGCCGCGCTGGCAACCTACAAAGCCCAGCGCGACCCGTCGCTGGCAGCGCGGCTGGAGGACTGCCGCTTCATCAAGTTCCGCCTGCTTCGCCAACTGGTCGAGATTCCCATCCTGACGCGTCAGACGTTCGAGGAGCAGATTGCCGCCGACCCGCTCGAACGCGCGCAGGGACAGCGGATGATGTTCTAACTGTCAGCAGATTCCGAAGTCTTTTGTACTTAAAGAACTTCGCGCCAAGCGGACACTGAGCAAAAGCGAAGTGGGAGACGAAGCGCAGTTTGCCTGCAAATTTGTGTCTCGGCTACGGCTTTCGACGAACCCGAAAGCCTCCGCTCGACGGGATATATTATGTAAGGTTTATTCGTTGATCTTCACCAAAATTAGAAGACTTTGGACTCCCCGGAGATTCATGTTCAAGAAAATCATCGTAATCACCGCGCTTTTCCTCACCGCCTGCATCACGATTTCGCAAAGGAACATGCCCACCGCCACGCCGGTCTTCGTCACGGCCACGCTTCCGCCCACGCAGGCCGTGATCCCATCGGCCTCGCCGACCGCGCCCGCCATGCCGACATTCGCCGTCACCGCACCGGCGGATTGCAAAGAGGCAGCTGTCCTGCTGGCCGACATAACCATTCCCGATAACACAGTCGTAGCGCGCGGCGCGTCCTTCACGAAAACGTGGCAATTCAAAAACACCGGCACCTGTCCGTGGACGGGTTACACGATCCAATTCGATGCGGGCGACCGCATGGGCGCGCCCGATTCCGCGCCCGTCCCAGAGACTGCGCCCGGCGCGACCGTGGAAGTGTCCATGGATTTGGTCGCACCTACTACAGACGGCACGTACACGGGCTTTTTCACCTTACATAACGCCGCGGGCGAGACGCTTGCGATCGGCATCGAAGAGACGTTCTGGGTGAAGATCATTGTCGGGACAGCCGCGCCGACCGCGGTCGCAGCCGCGAACACGCCCACAAGCGGAGGCAGCTGCCAGTCCAGCACGAACGGGGCGTACGTCAACCAGATCGCGGCGTTGATCAATTCCGCCCGCGCCGAGGCGGGTCTGCCCGCGCTGACCGTCAACGCGCAATTGTCGGCCGCCGCGCAGGGTCACGCGGTAGATATGGCCTGTCACAGCATGATCAGCCACACCGGCTCGGACGGTTTGTCCGTTCACTCGCGCATCGTGGCCGCAGGATATTCGCCCTCGTATTCGGAGGAGATCATCTACGCGGGCGGCGGCCCGGAGGCGGCCTTCCAATGGTGGATGAACGACGCGCCGCATCGCGCCGCCATCCTGAATTCAAAAGCGACAGAGATGGGCATTGGCTACGCGTCTGTGGCAGCCAGCCTGTATGGAGATTACTTCACGGTGGATTTTGCCACCCCGTAACGGATGGGGCGGACGGGGTTTATCCCTATGACTTTCCAACTTTAATCGGAAGCAAGGAGACAGGATGAGAAAAATACTGTATCTGACCATTCTAACGGCATTGATGCTCGCGGCTTGTGGAGGAAAGGCGGCGGAAACCAAGCCCCCGGCCACGAAGGTCCCAACGCAAGCGGCCCCGGCCACTTCTGCACCCATCGTCAATCCCGCGGGCTGTACCGACGAGGCGGCTTTCGTCACCGACGTGACCGTGCCCGACAATACCAACTTCGACCAGGGCGAAACCTTCAACAAGGTCTGGCGCGTGGAGAACACCGGCACCTGCACGTGGACCGAAGAGTACACGATGGTGTTCGCCAGCGGCGAGCAGATGGGCGCGCCCGATTCCGTTCCGCTCTCGGTGACCAAGCCCGGCGAGACGCTCGACATCGCGGTGGATCTGACCGCGCCGAGCGAGGACGCCGTCTTCCGCGCCGATTTCGAACTGCACAATCCGGCCGGCGAGACCATGCCGATTGACCAGAACACCGTGCTGTGGGTCATCATCACGGTTGGGACTGCCACAGCCGACTCAAGCGATTCCTCCTCGACGACCACCGATTCGAGCGGGCCCGGGTTTGCCACCGTTACCTGCGCGTTCACCACCAGCCCGGCCAACGTGGACGCGGTCGTGGCGGCCATCAACGCCCTGCGCGCCCAGAACGGCCTGCCCGCGCTGACCGTCAACGCGCAATTGTCGGCCGCCGCGCAGGCACACAGCAACGACATGGCCTGCAACAACCTGTTCGTCCACAACGGCTCGAACGGCTCCACGCCGCAGTCACGCGCCGCGGCCGCGGGGTACACCGGCGCGGTTACGGAAAATGTCTACGGCCGCAACCCCGTCCCGACCGGCGCGGAGGCCGTCACCTGGTGGGCCACCGACCAGACCGACCCGCGCCATCGCCAGAATCTGCTCACCACAAAATACACCGAGATTGGCGTAGGATATTCGTTCTTCAACAGTTTCGGGTATTACGCGGTGGTGTTCGGAACGCCGTAGTCACGGCTGTTACGGCAGAATAAACATTTGGCCGACTCGAATTTGCGAGTCGGCCAAAATCTTTTCATGCGCCGGCTAAATGGACTTGCGCCGCCTGTGCCAGCCCCACACGGCCAGCGCCAGCGGCAGGAGAGCCGCGCCCCTGCATGGCAGGAGCCGCCTGGGCTCCTCGGTTTCGCCGCTGTCCCCGGGCGATAGAGTCGGCTGGGTCTCCGGCGGCTCAACGATTGCCGCTGATCCCTCCCCCATCAACTGAATGTCGTCCACCCACAGCGTGCCGGTGTTGGGCGTATCGGGATAGGTAGTGAAGCCAAAGGCCAGACCGACCACCTGGTCCGGTTTGCTGAAGGAGGCACCGGCGTCCTCTTCCCAGTCGGCGCGGTGGAAGTCGGACCAGCGCAATTCAATCGGAACCCAGCCATCCGCGCTCTCCGGCGGCGCCTCGAGGGTGTAGAGATAGGTTTCCTGGGCGTCGCGGCTGCCAGCGTAGACATCCACGTCGAAGATCAGTCCCGCCTCGGCCGCGTGCAGGTAGAACGTCAGCCCTTCGTATTCCTTCCAATCCTGCGCGGCATCTTCATAAAAGAGAGCACAGGTGGCCCAGGCATTCGCGGCGACATCGAAGTCGAGGATGAGCGAGTTATTCCCATCATGCGCCATCCCCGATTCCGCCGCGCAGTGCATCGAGGTGGGCGTGGCCTCGTCCCAGAAGGGCTCCCAGCCGTTCGTCCCGGCGGGATCGCCCGATTCGAAGTCATCAACCAGCGCGGAAGGCCGGGGCTGAGTCCCGGCCTCGGGGACCGGCGAGGCCAGCCCGGGCGAGGGCGGAAGCGGCGCATCCGCCTGCCAGCGATGATAGAAGACGTTCAGCAATTGGACGAATGCCTCGGTCGCTTTGCGGCTTCCCTGCGCGGAGGGATGATCGTCGTCCGACGGGTAATACAGGGTGTTCATCCCAGGCGTGAAGACGTGCTCGACCCGTCCATTGACGAAGTGGTGATGATTGTCCGGGCCGGTCAGCACGTTGTAGAAATCGAAGACGGCCACGTTGTTGAGCGTGTAATGGTTCTCGCGCAGCCAGTCGCTGACCAGCCATTGGTTGAAGGCGCGCGCGTTCGCGGCGTACGCGGGATCGGAAAGCGGGGGCGCGGTGATCACCACGAAGAGTTTATCGGGACGCGTGGCAAAGTAGCGCAGGATCTCGCCGTAGACATATTTGGCGTGTCCCACAGAAAGCCAGCCTTCGGGGTCGGGCGGATCGTTGGGATTCCCCTCCAGCGCGGAGTTCGGGAAACACGACTTGAACAGGATGATCTCGTTCTCGCCGCCGGGATCGTCCAGTGTGCGCGTGTAGTCTGAGTGCTGGCCGCTTTCGTCGAACAGCGCGTCCATGTAACGCGGCGTCGAGTCGCTGGCGAACCACTCCAGCCAGTCCGGGATGTCGGTGCGGTCACCGATGCCGTCCGGCCCCCAGCCGTAATTGGTGTCGCTGACGAAGTAGTTGTTCCGGCCGAGGGCCAGTCCCAACCCGCCGTAATCGTCGCGCAGCCAGTTCTCCCCCGTGGAGTGGTGGATGAAGATAAGTTTGACGACGCGGCCCGGCGGACTCGCATCCTCCGCCTGCCGCCCCGGCGCGGACCCCGAAGCGGCCGCGGTGACGAAGAGCAGGATCAGCCCCGCCAGCAGATGGAATACGAACGTGATCTTGGTTTTCATACGACCCTCCCCGGTCTCGAAGAAACGCACCCTCCCAGTCATCGTCTCGGTGGACAGGCACGCATATTGCCTGAGTTGATTATAAACCCGACACAAAGGCTCCGGATATCCTGCAACCATCATGGATTTTCAATTCCGAATCTTGCCTGCCACGAACAAGAGAAAATGCTTGTGTTTACCTGCAAAAATAGATAAAATGATGAAAACCTATTCCTGCAAAGACAAGAGGACATATGGCATTTTCCAGGTCATGGACTTTTACTTTGGAAGACGGGAATCATATTGTCGGCACGAACTGGAGTAATCCAGATTTTTTGGGCGCGTTTACCAGCGAACTCATTGTGGACGGGATGGTTGTCAATACCTTCAAAGGCAAGCAGATTGCCGGGTGGAAGTATGAGGCTTCTTTCCGTGTGGGTTCCCATGTAGGTGTTTTAAGGAACTCTGTCAAAGTTTTCGGGGTGAAAGAATCTGATTTGTATCTCAATGGCGCTCTTCTAAAAGCCGGCGCTCATACGGTCATTGCGCAGCCGAGGCAAACGACCGCGCAGCCTGTTGCTCCCCCGCCGCCTGCAAACGCTCAACCTGGGCCAAGTTCGCAAGGGCCTGTGCCTTTTTATCCGGTCCTGCCCCCAAACTGTCCCAATTGTCATGCGCCCATCAGCATGAACACCGCCAATTGGACCGGGCCGATGAGCGCCAGTTGTCCTCACTGCGGGAGCGGCATCGAAATCCAATGGAAGAAGATCGGCGAATGAAGTTATCTATTCTATCTTGAGGCAGGAGGTTGAACATGCAACTGATATTGTCTGCGATTTCAGCGGGTGGGATGGTCGGGGTGGCTGACCAGTATCTGTGTCTGCTGATCGTGGGACTCGCCGCCAAGTTTGGGTGGATTCAGATCTCGCCCGCCACCCAGTTCATGACGAGCTGGTGGTTTCTTGGAATTATCGCCTTGTTCTGGTTCCTGACCGTCACGCCGGCCTACCTGACCACGGTCGCGCCGGGCGTGATGAACAGCGTCAACACCGTGATCAATTTCCTAAGCGGTTTCGTTGTCCCGATTTCCGGCGCGCTGATCGCGCTGGCCTCGGTCGGGGTCATTACCAATCTTGACCCTCAGACGCGGCAGATTCTCGAGACGGTCCGCCTGTGGAACGACGGTGGCGACCTGGCGGGCTCCGGCTGGGCGGTCGCAAGCGGAGGCGCATTGATCGCCTCGACTTTGACCGGATTGAAAGCGGCCGCCAAACCCGGTCTCAGCGCGGCGACCGGCACGCTGGGACACACGTCCGCGCCCATTTATGCCACGGCAGAGAATACCGCCTCCCTGCTCGGCATGTCGCTGCTTTATTTCCTGGCCAACGTCAATCCCTGGTTGATCGTTCTGCTGATGGTGCTCGTTTCCATTACGCTGGCCGTGTTACTGGCATATGCCGTCTCACAGTTGAGAAAGTTGAAGTCCGGGCTGGGGGAGTATTTCCGCCTTCTGAAGTACAGGCCCGGCGCCGGTCTAACCGTTGCCCTGGAATTTCTCATCTGGGGGCTGGGTTGGATGATTCGAGGACACTGGCTCAGAGGCGCCGCCATGTTCGTGGGCTGGTCAATCTACTGGGGCGTGTGGCTGGCAACCCTCAGCCTCACGATTGCCCTGCCAGTTCTGACCCTCTGCTTTATTCCCATGTCGCTGATCACTTTCTTTTGGATTGCGCTGACCACAGCGCGCGCATTGTTGCGCACCTATCCACCGGTTCAGGAACTTGTTTCAGCGCTTGAACCGGCGGTATGATAACAATTTCCGTCAGCAAAGCACAAGCCCCTGAGAGCCTGACAACCCTCAGGGGCTTTGATCTTGGGTGGACACGCAGGCCCGCTACACCACCACGCTAACCAATCTCCTGTTCGCCACGATCACCTTCTTCGGCTCCTTGCCTTCCAGATACTTCTTGACCGTTTCACTTGCCAGCGCGGCGGACTTGATCTCCTCCTCGCCCGCGTCGGCCGCGACGGTGATTCGGTCGCGTACCTTGCCGTTGACCTGGACCGGCAGTTCGATCATGTCTTCCTTCGCGGCGGCCTCGTCCACTTTGGGCCAGGACTGCTGGTGAATGGAGTAGGGTCTGCGCAAATAGTTCGTCCACAGTTCTTCGGCAATATGCGGCGCGACGGGGGCCAGCATCTTCAAGTAGATTTCCTGCGCCTCGCTCCATTCGGGACTTCCAACTGCTCCCGCTTCACGCGCCTTGTACATCTCGTTCAGCAACTCCATCAAAGACGAGATAATGGTGTTGAACTCGAAGTTCTCGAAGTCGCGCGTGACGCGGCGCAGGGTCTGGTGGACCTTTCGCCTCAGGGCCTTTAGGGCCTCTGGGGACCCTAAAGGCCTCTTCTCGTCGGAGTCGGTGAACAGAGACCATGTGCGCCTCAGCCAGCGCGAGGTGCCGTCAATGCCCTGCGAATTCCACGGGCCGCCCTCCTGCCAGCGATAGGCAAACATCAGATAGGTACGCAAAGCGTCCGTGCCGTACTGCGCCACCAGTTCGTCGGGCGCGACCACGTTGCCCTTGCTCTTGGACATCTTGTCGCCGTCTTCACCCAGGATGATGCCCTGGTTGCGCAATTGCAGCATCGGCTCGTTGCCCTCCACGATACCCGCATCTCGCAGTGCCTTGTGGAAGAAGCGCGTATACAGCAAGTGCATCGTCGCATGTTCGATGCCGCCCGTGTACGTATCAACCGGCATCCAATAGTTGTACTCGGCCTCGTCGAACGGGCCCTTGTCGTATTTCGGCGACAGGTAACGCAGGTGGTACCATGACGAGCACATGAACGTGTCCATCGTGTCGGTCTCGCGCGTGGCGGGCTCGCCGCACACGGGACAGGGTGCATTCTTCCATGTGGGGTGCAGTTTCAACGGCGACTCGCCCGTCGGTTTCCATTCCACGTCATCGGGCAGCAGCACGGGCAGTTGATCCTCGGGCACGGGGTTCCAACCATGCACGTCACAATAGATCATCGGGATCGGCGCCCCCCAGTAACGCTGACGGCTGATCAACCAGTCGCGATAGCGATAATTGACCGACTCTTTGCCGATGCCTTTCTGTTCCAGCCAGTCGATCACTGCACGGATGCCGGGATTCTTGCGGCCTTTCTGGTCATTGACCTCCGTCCCGTTGAACGGCCCCGAGTTGACCATCACGCCCGCGCCGATATACGCCTCTTTCAGTTCGCTCGCTTCTACCTGACCCTCAGGGCGGATGACCTCGACGATGGGCAGGTCATACTTTTTGGCGAAGGCAAAGTCGCGCTCGTCGTGCGCGGGTACGGCCATGATGGCGCCCGTGCCGTAACTCATCAACACATAGTCCGCGATCCAGATCGGGATGCGCTCGTTGTTGACGGGGTTGATCGCGTACCCGCCCGTGAATACGCCCGTTTTCTCCTTATCCACGGCCTCGCGTTCAATATCCGATTGCCGCGCAGACTGTGCTTTGTAGGCTTCCACGGCTTCCCTCTGCACAGGCGAAGTAATTTTGTCCACCAGCGGATGCTCGGGCGCGAAGACCATGAAGGTCGCCCCCCACAACGTGTCGGGGCGGGTGGTGAAAATTTCGATGGGGTCACCGCCCTCGGTCTTGAAAATGACCGAGGCTCCCTCGCTTCGCCCGATCCAGTTCGTCTGTAAAGTCTTGACGCGCTCGGGCCAGTCCAGTTCATCGAAGTTCAACAGTTCATCGGCATACTTCGTGGCCTTGAAGAACCATTGCTCCAGGTCCTTTTTGATGACCGGCGTTCCGCATCGTTCGCAGACGCGGTTCTCACCCCAGACCTGTTCACGCGCCAGCGTCGTGTTGCAGTTTGGGCACCAGTCCACGGCGGACATCTTGCGATAGGCCAGTCCCTGCTTGAACAACTGGATGAAGAACCATTCGGTCCACTTGTAGTATTCGGGGTCGGCCGAAATGGCTTCGCGCTCCCAGTCGAACATCGTGCCCATGGTGCGCAACTGGCGGCGCATGTTTTCGATGTTCTTGTAGGTCCATACTTTCGGATGAATCCCGCGCTTGATGGCCGCGTTTTCGGCGGGCAGACCGAACGCGTCGAAGCCGATGGGGAATAGCACGTTGTATCCGTTCATGCGCATGAAGCGGGCGCGCGCATCCGAGGGCGCCATCGGATACCAGTGGCCGAAGTGCAGGTCGCCCGATGTATAGGGCAGCATGGTCAGCGCGTAATGCTTGGGCCTGCTGTTGTCAATCACCGCGCGATACAGTCCGTCCGTTTCCCATTTGGCCTGCCACTTCGTCTCGATTTCCTGCGGATTGTAGGAAACATCCCGGACGTCCTTTTCTGTTTTGGGCGCGGGTTGAATCGCCTGTGACTTCCCTTCCACGGCAATCATTGCCTTAGGCTTCTCGGTCACGGACGCAATGGCTTTGACCGGCGCGGGGATGATCGCCTTCACGGACACAGCCTTGGCCGCTCTTGCCGTTGGTCTCTTTGCCTTTACCTTCGGCGTGGTCTTTGCCTTCGAAGCAATTGCCTTCGCGGCAGGCTTGACGACCTTCCGCGTCGGCGCGCCCTTTCCACGAATCACTGCTTTGGTTTTAGGGGTGGCTGTTCCCTTCACAGCCGTTTTCTTCGCCGCGACTTTCTTTCCTTTCGCGGCTGGCTTCGCGACCTTTTTAGCAGTTACTCTTTTAACAGGTTTCACTGCTTTCTTTACAGGCTTCGCCCTCCTGGCTACGACTGTCTTTTTCTTCGGCGCGGCAGGTTTCTTTTTGGCTGGTTTCTTTTTTGCAGTTGCCATTCTGACCTCACTCAAAATAAGTTTCAAGTTCCAGGTTTCAAGTGTCAAGTTCTGTGCTCGACCTTCGACAATCTCAGGGCAGGCTGTAGACTTTCAACCCGCAAAGGTGGCGCGCAAGCAGGCAGGAGGTCACCGCCTCGAATCTGAAATTGATTTTTCCATTCATTCATGCCTCCTTTTCGTCAACCCACCGGTGTCATCCATTCATACTTATCGGGGATTTCGCCGCGGATGATGCCGAAGAATTGATCCTGTATCCTCTTCGTAATCGGGCCGCGTGACCCGTTTCCGATCGTGATCCGATCCACCGAACGGACCGGCGTCACTTCCACGGCGGTGCCGGTGAAGAAGATCTCATCCGCCAGATACAGCATCTCACGCGGAAAGGTCTGCTCCCGGACCTCGTAGCCCAGGTCGCGAGCGATAGTCATGACATAATCGCGGTTTACGCCCAACAAGATGGATGCTCCCACCGGCGGTGTATAGAGAACGCCGCGGCGAACGATAAAAATATTCTCGCCGCTCCCCTCGCTCACATAGCCGTTGATATCCAGCGCGATCCCCTCGGCAAATTCGCCATCGTTTGCCTCCATCGCCATAAACTGCGAGTTGACGTAGTTACCGCCGCTCTTTGCCATGGCAGCATGAGTATCGGGCGCCATCCTCCGCCAGCTGCTGACCATCACATCCACGCCCCGCTCAATGGACTCTGCGCCCAAATAGCGGCCAAACTCGAAGGCAAAGATGACCAGTTCTGTGGGAACGCCTCGGGCGTCGAGACTGATGGTCCCGATGCCTTTGTACGCCAGCGGACGGATGTAACAGGCCTTCAACCCATTACGGCGGACGGTTTCAACAATGGCCGAGGAGACCTGCTCCTGTGTGTATGGCAGTTCCATGCGGACGATGCGGCACGAGTCAAACAGGCGCTGGACGTGCTGTTTCAGCCCAAGAATCGCCGCGCCCTTCGAATTCGCATACGCGCGGATGCCTTCGAACACGCTCGAGCCGTAGTGCAGTGCGTGGGTCGTGACGTGAACGTTCGCGTCGTCCCATTTGACGAATTTACCGTTATGCCAGACCCATTCTGTTTTTGGGATTGCCATGCGACTCTCCATTTACCTGCAACAAAAAATCCTTCATCCACTCAGGGACGAAGGATTGCCTCCGCGGTACCACCCGAATTCGGTTGAAGGTCTGAAGGTATCAGGTTGCAGGTTTAACCTTTCAACATTGGACCTTCCAACTTTCAAACGCTCTTGATTGCGATAACGGGCTTCTCCGTCAGCGGCTACTTGATTTCACCGATGAAGTCTCTCTTGCGAGTGGCAGGCGAGTTCGGCCTGTGTATTCCCGTTGGATACTGCTGAAGGGCTTCCACCTCGCTCTCCCTTCTCGCTGACGGGATGACCTACTACTCCTGCCGTGACTTTTTTTGTAAGTCGGAGTTAATTCCGACTTACCTCAATTGGTGGACCCAGGGGGATTCGAACCCCCGACCTTCTCAATGCCATTGAGACGCGCTCCCAACTGCGCTATGGGCCCGGGTATTGATCTGTAGCACTCAGTGGACCTGAGGGGATTCGAACCCCTGACCTCCTCAGTGCGATTGAGGCGCGCTCCCAACTGCGCTACAGGCCCATTTTCAAAGTGCAAGGTATTCTACCCAAGAGAAGAAGGGATGTCAAGAACGACTCTAAAATCACGGTCTGATGTAAAATTAGGCAGCCCAAAACGAGGGAAAGATGACAGAGAAGACTCCCAAACCCGTCTATCGCATCACCGACCTGCACGAATCGGAGCGTCCACGCGAGCGGCTGGCCGCGCTCGGCCCGCAGGCTTTGTCCAACGCCGAGTTGATTGCCATCCTGTTGCGCGTCGGAGTGCAAGGGGAGAACGCGGTCGCGGTGGGACAGCGGCTGCTCAACAAATTTGGCGGACTCATTGGCTTACATCGCGCGCCCTTTGCAGAACTCAAGAAACAGCATGGACTCGGCGACGCCAAAGCCGCGCAGGTCAAGGCCGCCATCGAGCTGGGACGGCGCCTCACGCTGGAATCGCCCGAAGAGCGGCCGTCCATCAATAGTCCCGCAGACGCCGCCGCGCTGGTGCAATACGAAATGTCCGCGCTGGAACAGGAACATCTGCGCGTCATTTTATTGGATCGTAGAAATCGTGTCATGGAAACAGTTGAGATTTACAAAGGATCGGTCAATTCGTCACAAGTGCGGGTGGGGGAAATCTTCAAGGAAGCCATCCGCAGGAACGCTTCGGCGCTGATCGTCGTCCACAACCATCCCAGCGGTGACCCGACTCCCAGCCCCGACGATGTGGCCGTGACGCGCGCCGTCGTGCAGGCGGGCAAGATGCTGGACGTGGAGGTACTCGATCACATGGT
>DAOTXP010000120.1:0-16182 GCA_034435275.1 Anaerolineales bacterium
GGCTTCTGCTTCTTTCAGGATGTTTACGATCTGACTCTCAGTGAACCTTGACTTCTTCATGTGGATCTCTCCTGGGTCTATTTTGCCAGAAGTTTTCCACTTTTCACTGGTACTATTTTAGGGGAGGGTTACCCGCCCTGTTCGGTTAGTCGGGCAATTTGCCCTGCCGTAATTTCTTGATGACCGACCTTTGTTTTTTGGCCTCCAGTCTCTTCTCTTTTGCGGCCCGGCTGGGCTTCGTCTTTCTGCGTGTTTTTGGCTTGGCCGCGGCCCTTCGAATGAGTTCTGCAAGCCGCGTCCGTGCGTCGGTGCGATTGGCATCCTGTGTCCGATGGCGTTTGGCTTCAATGACGAGGATCCCGCCCTCGGTCACGCGCGAACCGCCGAGTTTGATCAGCCGCGCCTTGACCTCTTCCGGCAACGACGAGGCGCGCACATCGAAGCGCAACTGAACGGCCGTCGCGACTTTGTTGACGTTTTGCCCGCCCGGTCCACTCGCGCGGGTGAACTCGATTTGCACTTCGCGCTCTTCGATGTGGAGGGTAGGGGTGATTTCGATCATATGAAAACCCCTCTTCCTTTTTGGGAGAGGGGTAAGGGACTAGAACATTAAAGCATTAACTTTGGCGATGGTCTCGGGGCCAGGCCGCAGGTCCTTCTCGGTGAGACGGTTAAGCGGCGTGTCCACGAGGTTGTACGTGTCCGTGAAACTCGGCTTGGCGGGTTCGACATAGATCAGGCCGGTCACCAGCCAGTTGTTGCGCTGGGCTTCTTCCAGCATCTTCAAGGCTTCCCAGCGGTGCGTGGGGTTGTAGTCCTTCTCCAAATTCTTCAGGACGATCATCGAGCCGTCGTGCAGGGTCACCTCGCGGGTCCCGCCCGGTTCGATGTCTTCGATCATGATCTCGTCGCGGGCGGGGATGAACGAAAGTTCATGGAGGGGCGCCTCGTGATCCTTGCCCCAGGTGTAGGAGTGATAGGCGTTTTCCTGGTTATTGAAAGTGACGCACGGGCTGATGATATCCAGCACCGCGATGCCGCGGTGAGCGATGGCCGCCTTGATCAACTCCTTGACTTGTTTTGGATTACCCGCAAACGAACGCGCCACGAATGTGGCGTTCGAGGCGATGGCCTCCATGGCGATATCAATGGGCATGTACTGGTTGACGCCTTGCTTCTTGAGTTCGAGCCCGACCTCGGCCGTGGCCGAGAACTGGCCTTTCGTCAGGCCATACACGCCGTTGTTCTCGATGATGTATACCATGTCCACGTTGCGGCGAATGATGTGCTTGAACTGGCCCATGCCAATGCTGGCCGAGTCGCCGTCGCCGGAGACGCCGATGCCGCGCAGGCGGGTATCCGCGAACAGGGCACCGGTCGCCACCGAAGGCATGCGTCCGTGCAGGCCGTTGAATCCGAATGATCGGTTCAGGAAATAGGTCGGCGATTTGCTCGAACAACCGATGCCGCTGAACTTGAGTACTTCTTCCGGGCGCACGTCCATTTCATAGCAGGCCGAAACAATCTGGCTGGAAATTGAGTTGTGGCCGCAGCCCTGGCAGAGTGTGCTGGGTGGGCCGCCGTAATCTTTCTTGCTCAGGCCGGCAAGGTTTACCTGTGTTGGCGCGCCGGCCATGGGAAGTGTCTCGGTCATTTCTTCGCTCCCTTCTTCGCCGCTTTTTTCTTTGCGGGTCTCTTTTTAGTCTTTGATGCGGATGGTTTGTTTGGCATGGCGAATTTCAAAATGCCTTCGCGCACCCACTTGGCCGAGGCGGGCAGGCCGTCCTGATACGCGACCGAGCGCAATCTTATCGCGAGCTCGGGATATTCCGCGCAAAGCAGTTGATACATCTGCCCGTCGCGGTTCATTTCGACGACCATCACCTGCTCGTATTTTTCGACGAATTCTTTGACTTCCCGCGTAAAGGGGACGGCGCGCACTCGCATCAGACTGGACTTGAGGCCCGTCTCCGCCATTTGGGCGCGGGCCTCCTCGATAGCGGGTTCCGTCGAACCGTAGGCGATGATCCCGATCTTCGCGCCGCGGCTCTCATGGAGAATCGGTTTCGGGACATATCGTCTCGCCGTCTCGTTTTTCCTGCTCAGCCGCTCCATATTCTTCATGTAAACGTTCGCGTCTTCGCTGTAACGCGCCTGTTCGTCGTGGCCGGTGCCTCGAGTGAAATACGCGGAAGCGGGATGGGTGTTCCCCGGGATCGTGCGGTAGGGAATGCCGTCATTGTCCTTGTCGAGGTAACGCCCCCAGTTGCCCTTGAGTTTTTCCAGGTCTGCTTCCCAAAGAACTTTGCCGCGATCCATCGGGGCGTCGGGATATTGGAAGGGTTTGCTCATCCATTGATTCATGCCCATGTCAAGATCGCTCAATACAAAAACGGGCGTTTGCAATCGCTCCGCGAGATCGAAAGCACGCCAGCCGAACTCGAAGCACTCGTCCACGTTGCCGGGCAATAGGATCACCGAGTGAGAATCGCCGTGGCCGATGAAAGCGGTAAAAGCCAGGTCGCCCTGCGAGGTGCGCGTGGGCAGTCCTGTAGAGGGGCCTATGCGCTGAACGTCCCAGATGACGACGGGCACTTCCGCGTAATAGGCCAGCCCGGCGAATTCGGTCATCAGGCTCAGTCCCGGCCCGGAGGTGGAGGTCATGGAACGAAGTCCCGCCCAGCCTGCGCCAATCGCCATACCCAGCGCGGCCAGTTCGTCCTCGGCTTGCACGACCGCGTAGGTGTGCTTTCCATCCTCGCGTTTGCGCAGAATGGGGAGATAGTCGTTGAGCGCCTCGGCCAGAGATGAGGCAGGTGTGATCGGATACCAGCCGGCAAACTGAACGCCGCCGTATATGGAACCGATGGCCGCGGCGGTGTTCCCGTCGGTCATGATCATCCCCTCGGTCTTATTCATCGGCTCGACGTAGTACGGATCTTTCTTGGCGAGGTTTGCCTCAGCCCATTCCGCGCCTGCTTTTACAGCGCTGAAATTCAGGGCGACAGGTTTGGCTCTCCCTTTGAAGTGGAACGAGAGCGCGGCTTCGATTTTGCTCATATCAATGCCAATCATTTGTGCCAATACGCCTACATAGACCATGTTTGCAACCAGATCGCGTAAATTGGACGGCACGTCGGCCTGTTCGCGGATGATCTGTTTGACGGGCATGGGATAGACCGAGATGTCCTCGCGGTGGATGGGTAGTTTGATATCGTCGGCGTAGAAGAAGGCCCCGCCGGGCAGGACCGACTCGAGGTCCCGTGCGAACGAATTGGCGTTCATCGCAATCACGATCTCGTTCTCCTCGCGGCGGGCTATGAAGCCGTCCTTGTTCACGCGGATCGTGTACCAGGTTGGCAGCCCCTGAATGTTTGAGGGGAACAGGTTTTTGCCCGAGACGGGAATGCCCATCTTGAACAGGGCACGCAGGAGGGTATTATTAGCGGTTGAGGATCCCGAGCCGTTCACCGTGCCGATCGTGATCGAAAAATCGTTGACAATCTTTTTTGACATGACACTCCTCGTCGTTGCTATTCTTCAGAGCCTGGGCGCTGGGCGATCAGGTCCACGTGCTCGATCAATGCCTTGCGTCCGGCCTCATAGTTACCTCTGCAAATCGAATCGACCATCTTTTTGTGATATTGCCATACTTCCTGCAAATAATCATACCCACCGGTGAAGACATTCAATCCCACCGCTTCGTATGCTTCCCAGTAGGCCTCCAGCAGACCGGTGACAAAGGGATTGTTCAGGCGGCTGTAGATCGTGAGATGTAGTTTGCGGTGTTCTTCGTGGGGAATTTGAATAGGGGTGAGATTCAGCTTCTCGAATGCGCGTTTGATCAACTGCTGAAGCTCCAATTTGTCTTCTTCCGTCAGCAGACGGACCGCCTCGTCCCAATAGGCCGTTTCAATGTGGTTGCGCAGTTCGGAATATTTTTGGAAATGATCCCCGTTTAATGCCAGTGCGTAGGCGAGGCTTTGTTTGACGGCCGGTGTAAATGTGTACGCAAGCCGCCGCGTGCCTGTCCGCGGCCTGACTTCTACCAGTCCGAGCGCCCGCGCAACTTCAAGTTGTTCTCTCAGCGCGGCAACGCTGATTCCCATCTCGCGACTTAGTTCGGTCAGGGCCGGGAGATTGCCCTTGGCATTCTTTTGGGCGGCGAGATATCGCAGGAACTCGGAATTCAAGGAGGATTTAACGCGCAACATGGTAAAAATATGATTAATCGGATTATTCTTACGAATGTGTAGTATAATGCGCCTGATGTTCATCGTCAAGGGCGTTACGGATGAACGACACTCCGCGCTATGATATTTGTCCTGAAACTGTGTTAAGACAAAGCAGGTAAGGTATAATTATTTCGCCGCCTGCGCGGCCAGAATGCAATTACACGCGTATAAGGACTCTATGGCAAGCACCTCGTTATTCTCTGCCGATTACTGGCAGACCCTTCAGATTACAAAGAAAGATATTGAATTTCTGCACACGTATTTATTTGAAAATGAGACGCCGCTCACAGCGCGTGAGCTGACCCGTGTCTTGATAAAAGAGCGTATACGCGTTGAGCAGGAGGCAGTTGCAGCCAGGCGGCAGGGGCGCGGTCAAATCTATCTGCCGAAGGAAATGTATCGAGAGGGCGACGAACTGGTTTTCCCCGCACTCAACTGGGTCAAAGGCCGTGTGATCGAAACGCGCGCAGGCGTCAACCCTCAACTAGAGACTTTCGCTGTATTAAGTGTCGAGATGGAGGACGGCGCCAACCGTCTATTTGCCGGGGGGCTGGCTGACCATGCCCTCAATTTCGCCCCCACACAGGATGAAACCGCCGCTGATTTGGACCCTGATGCCATTACGCGCGATAACGGTGCGGATCTGGAGCGGCGACTTGAGTCTGCCCTATTTGCCGATGAGAATCTCGTGCGAATTGCCGGGCGGTGGTTTCCGAAAGCGTTGCTCCTCGATGTGAATGCCGGTCATCTCAATCTTGCCGAGGCCGTGCTTGATATGGCTTCCGGCGACCCGCTTCCCACCGAGGCTTTGATGAGGGATGTGGAACTGCCGGCTGGAGTCAATTCCAAGCTGGCCGCGTTTTCCCTTAACTATGCCCTGCAGGAGGATGGCCGCTTTGACGAGGTCGGCCCGGCGGGACAGGTGCTCTGGTGTCTCCAGCGGCTGGAACCCGAGGGTGTGCGCCAGGTTCCACCAGCACTGCAGTATGTCGAAGTTCCTCATGATCGCTCGGTTCTAACCCATCAGATGCTGTCTTTTGAGGCGCAGCTGGACGATGAGTTGAGCGATTTGCCGGTGCAGAATGGCCTCAAAGATGTGACGGTCAGTCTGTTGTATCCGCACTGGCGGGCCGGCACACTGCCTGTCTCCGGGCGGGCGCGATCCCTCTTTCCAACGGCGTACGAATCGCCGCGCGTCCGTTTCACCCTGGTTGATGCAAGGACCGGCAAAAAGATGCCTGCATGGGTTGTTCGAGAGCACGGGTACGTATATGGCCTGAGTGACTGGTATAAAGCCAGCGACATGGTGCCCGGGGGGCTGGTCCGCATTTCGCACGGCGACCAGCCCGGCGAGGTCAAGGTGGAGGCGCTTGCGCATCGCGCCACGCGTGATTGGGTACGCACCGTCATTGTCGGGGCAGATGGTGGGCTGGTCTTTGCTCTGTTGAAACAACAGATCTCGGTCGAGTTCAACGAACGAATGGTTGTCTTCATACCCGATCCTGCCGCAGTGGATCAGGTGCGGGATCAAATCGCAAAGAAACGTCAGGCCTTTCAGGAGACGGTCAAAATGTTGGTTCGTCTGTTGGTGGGATTAAACCCGCAGGGACATGTCCATGCCCAGGAGCTGTATGCCGCACTGAACATCGTGCGCCGAACACCGCCCGCGCCACTGCTTAGTTTGCTGGCAAGCAATCCCGAGTTCATCCATGTGGGCGACCTGCATTACCGCCTTAACGAGTGAAGCGATTATGAGCCTGCTGAAGCCGACCACGAAAACGCCCTTCCACATTGACTTTGATTGGTGGCAGCAACATGACCGTGATTGGAAAGTGTATTTGCGATCCTTGCTCTGTGTGGAGCATCAGGAAATATTCGCAAATGTCGAAGAAGGCCAATCTATTGACTGGGTTGATCCCGAAACGGCTGAGGTGAAGGTCGTGGATGGGATCCAGCACACGCTGATGAGTCACTGCGCGCGCCAGCTTGATTTTGTCAACGAACACACAGCGCTGGTAGAGGCGGTTTTCCGTCTCCTGTTAGTGAATGGCAATCAGCCAATGAGCGCCGAAGACTTTGCGGTGCGATTGAATCGCCCGGCAGCCACCATTTTGACCACCCTGACCGGTCAGAGAGTCTACAAGGGATTAAGACCCGTGCAATACTGAATCGCCCCCGTAGCTCAACGGATAGAGCACCAGCCTTCTAAGCTGTTGGTTGTGGGTTCGAATCCCGCCGGGGGCGCCTGTGAACGTGAATATTGGTTGGAAGGAGATTCTCCTCATGGCGACAGAGCGATTTGGCTTGATAAAGGTCGGCGGCAAGGATGCCACTGTTATCGGCGACGACATCAAGTTGGGCCAGACCGCACCGGACTTCACCGTCCACGCGGTGGATTGGACGCTTGTACGCGGCCTGGCGGATACACGGGGCAAAGTGCGCATCATCGCTGCAGTGCCATCGCTGGACACGGACGTCTGCGACCGCGAAACGCGCCGTTTCAACCAGGAGGCTGCCGCGCTGGGTACAGATGTCATGATCGAAGTTCTCAGCACGGACCTGCCCTATGCCCAGAAACGGTGGTGCGGCGCGGCAGGTGTGGATCAAGTGAAGACACTTTCGGATCATATGAATGCTGAATTTGGTGAAAAGTACGGTGTGTTGATCAAGGAGCGCCGTACACTGCGCCGGGCAGTTTTTGTGGTGGATCGCAATGACAAGGTCGTGTACGCGGCCTACATGGCGGCTCTCAGTGACGAGCCCAACTACGAGGAAGTGCTGGCGGCGGCCCGGGCCGCGTTGACATCCTGAGAAGATTGTTTATTGGGTTGACCGGAAGGAGCAAGTCATGGTTACGGTTGTTCGCAAAACCGAGTCGTTGGTGGAACGCCGGCGCGAAATCCTGCACGCGGTGGGCTGGCAGGTCCAGGTAGGATCCATCGTGTGGAGTCCGCCTACCGACGTCTATGAGACCGAAACTGAGGTGGTCGTGCGGGTGGAGGTGGCCGGGATGCGCGAGCAAGACTTCGAGGTCGTCCTTCAGGGTGATACCCTGTTCGTAAGCGGGGTCAGGCCGGATGTCCCGGAGCGCCGCGCCTACCACCAGATGGAAATCCGTTTCGGAAAGTTCGCCAGCACGGTCGGGTTACCGGCACCGGTCAACGCTGATGAGGCGCGGGCGGAATACCGCGACGGTTTTCTGACGGTCGTGTTGCCTAAATTGACTTCGAAGCAGCTCAGGAATAAGTCCAAATAAAATGGCCGCCTCCCGCTGGCAGACCAACGCGTCCGATTTTTTCGACTGGCTTGGCGAGAATGACTTCTCGCTGATGGAAATGTTCCTGCCGGCCCTGTTCTCGCGCGCCTCGAAAAAAAACGACGAGTCCGCGCCTCCACCCGAAACTCCCCGCACTGAAGATTCTCCGAAATATCCCGAAATCCTTCCCATCCTGCCTTTGCGCGGTGTGGTGGTCTATCCGCAGACGGCCGTTCCGCTGACGGTGGGACAACCGCGCTCGGTCAAACTGGTGGACGACGTCATGTCCGGCGACACCAAGCTGGTGGGGCTGGTGGCGGCCCGTAACCCTGAACTGGATCAGCCGGGCCCGGCCGACTTGTATCGCGTCGGGACGATTGCTACCGTCCATCGTCTCCTGCGCGCGCCGGACGGAACCATCCGCCTTTTGGTGCAGGGCATGGACCGATTCCGGTTGGGCGAGTTTGTGGCCGAAGAGCCATATTTGAAAGCCAGAATCGAACTCGCGCCTGAAACCCTGGAAACAGGCCTGGAGATCGACGCATTGGCGCGCAACGCCCGCGACCAGTTCCAGCAGATCACGCAATTGATCCCCTCCTTCCCGGAGGAGCTGGCCAATTCCATCGTTTCGATGGAAGAGCCGCTGCCGACGGTGTACACCATCGCCAATTTCCAGCGCATTGACCTGGTTGACGCACAGGAAATTCTGGAGATCGATTCGGTGGCCGATAAACTGCGCAAGTTGATCGGTCTGCTCGTGCGCGAGGCCGAGGTGCTGACACTCGGACAGAAGATCCAGAACGAGGCGCGCGGCGAGATCGAGAAGGTCCAGCGCGAGTATTTCCTGCGCGAGCAGATGAAGGCCATCCAGAAGGAACTTGGCGAACGCGATGAGCAGGCTGTCGAAGTGGAGGAGTTTCGCAAGAAGATCGAGGCGGCGAAGATGCCCGAGGAGGCGGAGAAACAAGCGCGGCGCGAACTGGAGCGCCTGTCGCGCCTGCCTACTGCCGCGGCCGAGTACGGCGTCATCCGCACCTATCTAGACTGGCTGGTGTCTCTGCCGTGGTCAGCATCAACCGAAGATAACCTGGATATCAGTCATGCCCGCGAGGTTTTGAATAAGGATCATTATGGGTTGGAAGATATCAAGGATCGTATCCTGGAATTCCTCGCGGTCCGCAAACTGCGTCTCGAGCGCAAGGACGAATTGAAGCCCGAATCCGAGGATAAGATCCGCCGCGAGCGCGAGGGTGTGATCCTGTGCTTTGTCGGCCCGCCCGGCGTGGGCAAGACCTCGCTGGGGCAATCCATTGCCCGCGCCATGGATCGTAAGTTCACGCGCATGTCGCTGGGTGGGATGCGCGACGAAGCCGAGATTCGCGGTCACCGCCGCACATATATCGGCGCCATGCCCGGGCGAATCCTGCAGGCCCTGCGCCGCGTGGAGACGCGCAACCCGGTCTTTATGCTGGATGAAATTGACAAGCTGGTCTTCGATTTCCACGGCGACCCGGCCTCGGCCCTGCTCGAAGTGCTCGACCCCGAACAGAACATCGAATTCCGCGATAACTATCTGGAAGTGCCGATTGACCTTTCGCAGGTCTTCTTTATCACAACGGCTAATACGCTGGAGTCTGTGCCCGGGCCTCTGCGCGACCGCATGGAGGTCATTTTCCTTTCGGGCTATACAGAACGCGAGAAGATCGCCATCGCGCGCGGCTATCTGATCCCGCGGCAGATCCGTGAGAACGGCCTGCGCCCGGACGAAGTGACCTTCTCGGACGAGGCCTTGCAGGCCATCATTCAGGGCTACACCCGTGAGGCGGGCGTCCGCAACCTGGAGCGCAAGATCGGCGCGGTCTGCCGCAAGGCAGGGACGCGCATTGCCGAGGGAAAAGGCGAGAAATTCGAAGTAACTCCCAAACTGGTTGAAGAATTTCTCGAGCATCCGATCTTCCTCGGCCCGGAGGAGATCAACCAGCGCACGGCCATCCCCGGCGTGGTACCCGGCCTGGCATGGACTTCCTTTGGCGGTGATATCCTTTTCATCGAGGCTACGCAGATGCCCGGCGGAAAAGGCTTTCAGGTCACCGGCTCGGTCGGAAACGTGATGCAGGAATCGGCGCGCGCCGCACTGTCCTTCGTCCGTTCGCGGGCCAAGGGACTGGGACTCGAACCTTCGTTTTTCGATAAGACCGATATTCACCTGCACATCCCGGCCGGCGCGACGCCGAAGGACGGTCCCTCGGCGGGCGTGACCATGGCGACCGCGCTCGTGTCGCTGATCTCCGGACGGAAGGTCAAACCCGCGGTGGGGATGACGGGCGAGATCACCCTGCGGGGTCAGGTCCTGCCGGTAGGCGGGATCAAGGAAAAGGTCCTGGCCGCGCACCGCAATGGGTTGAAAACGGTCATTCTGCCAAAGCGGAATGAAGTTGATTTGGACGATGTGCCTGACGAGGTCAAGCAATCCCTGAAATTTGTCTTCGCCGAGACGGTGGACGAGGTATTGGCCGCCTCGCTCGAGAAGGTCAGCGGGCACGTCAAAAAGCCCGCCGCGAAACCCGCGAAAAAAACCACAACGAAGAAAGCAAAAGAGCATGTCAAAAGTTCTGCTGGCCGAAGATGATGCGACGATGGTCTCTCTGCTGAAGACCTTGCTGAAGATGGAGGGCTTCGAAGTGATTTCCCTGGATACGGACGCAGATGTGGTGGAGGCCGTGCGCCGCGAGCATCCCGATGTGTTGCTGATGGACGTGCACCTTTCGGACCAAAACGGGCTGGATGTCTTGAAATCCCTGCGCGAGGCGGAGAGCCGCGTGCGCGTGGTGATGACTTCCGGCCTGAACGTCAGACAGGAATGCCTTGACAACGGCGCGGACGGGTTCCTGCTTAAACCGTTCATGCCGGACGACCTGATTGCCATCCTCAAGAACGATAAATAACCCATGGGTGAGGTACGCATCCGCCAGTTTCGTTATCCTGATGATTACGAGATGGTCATGCAGTTCTGGTCGTCCATTGAAAAGGGCATGCATGTGGGGCGTTCGGATGCCCCGCCTGAGATCGAGAAGAAACTGGAGCGTGACCCCGACTTGTTCCTCGTGGCGGAAATGGAGGGGAGCATCGTGGGTTCCGTTCTTGGCGGATTCGACGGCCGCCGCGGGATGATCTATCATTTCGCGGTGGCCGCTTCCTTTCGCGGACGGGGGGTCGGCTCCCGATTAATCAGCGAAGTCGAAGCCCGGCTGCGCGCCAAAGGCTGTCTCAAGTGTTATCTGCTCGTCGAGCAGGACAACGAAGACGCGGCCCGGTTTTATACGCGGCGCGGCTGGCGGGAGATGACACCCGCCAACCGCATATTCGGGAAAGAATTGCAATGACCCTGCGTTTTGGCATCCTGACTGTGTCGGATCGTTCCTCGCGGGGCGAGCGCCCGGACGCCTCCGGGCCCGCGCTGGCGGACTATGTCCGCGCACAGGGATGGGAAGTGTCCGCGGCCGAGATCGTGGCCGACGACCGAAAATTGATCCGCGCCACGCTGGCCGCCTGGGCGGACCGCGGCGACCTGGATGTGATCCTCTCCACGGGTGGGACGGGCTTTGCTCCTCGCGATGTGGCCCCCGAGGCCACGCGCGACGTGATCGAGCGCGAGGCGCCGGGCTTGGCCGAGACCATGCGCGCCGCCAGTCTAGCGAAAACGCCCCATGCCATTCTTTCGCGGTCGGTAGCGGGCATCCGCAAACGGACATTGATCATCAACCTGCCCGGCAGTCCGAAGGGCGCGTTGGAGAATCTGCAGGTGGTCGCGCCTGTGCTGGAACATGCCGTTCATCTCTTGCGCGATGAGGAGGCCGGGCATTAGCCTTGCGACGCCTGCGGGCATGGGCTATAATCCGCCCGTTTGCAATTTCACGAAAGAGGAAAGAAAATGATTGACGTCAACGATCTCCGCAAAGGCGTGACCTTCGAACTCGACGGCACGCTTTATAAAGTGCTCGAATACAGCCACAACAAATCGGGGCGCGGCAACGCCTCCATCCGCATCAAGGCGCGTAACATGTTCACCGGGGCCAACATCGAGCGCACCTTCAACTCGGGCCAGACTATCCAGGACGTGCGCCTCGACTTTCATAATGTCTCATACCTGTACCGCGACGGCGAGTTCTACCATTTCATGGACAACGAAACCTTCGAACAGCCCGCTATCAAAAGCGATGTGCTTGGCGACGACGCTCTCTACCTGAAAGAAGGTATGGAAGTCAAACTGACTTTCTACAAGGGCGAGCCGCTGGATGTGGAGTTCCCCACCTCGGTGGACTTGAAAGTGGTCGAAGCCGAAGTGGCCGTGCGCGGCGACACCGCCACGGGCGTCAACAAAAAGGTCAAGACCGAGACCGGGCTCGAAGTCCAGTGTCCGCAGTTCGTCAAGGTCGGCGATACCATCCGCGTGGACACGCGCACGGGTGAATACGTCACCCGCGTGTAAGATTTCCGCGGGTTGAAGGGTCTGGTAATTTCGTAATCGCGCGCAATCTTGATGAACGATGACAGAATTGAACCGCGAAGACACGAAGGGCGCGAAGAAGCTATCCCGGGTGCGAAGAATCTCCTTCGCGCATTCAAACGGCTTCGCGGTCTTCCCTTCTTCGCGGTGAAAACCAGTAGCATATCTCAATGAAAACCCCGGCTGGCAGGGAATGTAAATACTTCTACGGCGATTACTACCGCGGACGCTCGCAGGAGGAATGCCGCCTGCTCAAGGCCTCCGGCGAACGCTGGAGTCGCGACCTGTGCAGGACCTGCCCGGTGCCGTCCATCGCAATGGCCAATGCCTGCGAGTTTCTGCAATTGCGCGGGAGGGTAACGCGTCCGCTATATGCTCTATTCCAGCGCCGCGTGCAGGTGGCCGCGTTTTGCGACAAGACGAAACGCGCCGTGGCCGAACCTCACGTCGGCTGTGGGGAATGTCACGCCCTCCCCTTTAATTTCCAGGTCAAAGAATGATATTCTCCTCCTTGGCAGACCTTCTTTCGCGTCCCCGACGTTTCTTCGCGCTCCTTGCCACTTCGCGATTCAAATAGAGAATGACGCTCACATTACTGCTCGACCTCGACGGTACCCTGTTGGATAACAGCATGGAGACGTTTGTCCCTGCCTATTCGCAGGCGCTCTCGAAACATCTGGCCGCGCGCGCAAAACCCGAGGCCATGCTCACTGCTCTGATGGCAGGTACGCGCCAGATGATGGCCAACCTGAATCCAACCCGCACCTTGCGGGAAACCTTCGCGGCGGAATTCTATCCCGCGCTCGGCCTCGATCCCGATGAACTCGCGCCCGTCCTCGAGCAGTTCTACGACGAGGTCTTTCCGGCCCTCGCCTCCAAAACGGCGCCGCGCCCCGCGGCTGTCTCGTTTGTGGAATGGGCCTTCGCGCAGGGTTATCGCGTGGCGGTTGCCACCAGTCCGCTTTTTCCGCGCAAGGCCATCGAGCATCGTCTGCGCTGGGCCGGCCTGCCGCTCGAACAATATCCCTTCGCACTCATCTCCTCCTACGAGACATTCCATTTTGCCAAACCCCAGCCTGCGTATTACGCCGAGTTCCTGGCGCGCCTTGGCTGGCCCGAGGGTCCTGTGTTAATGGTCGGCAATGACGTCGAGCAGGATTTGATTCCCGCGAAACAACTTGGCCTGGGGACTTACTGGGTGGGGGAGACCTTTGCAAGCGACTTCGACCCCACCGGCCGCGGGACTCTGGCGGACTTGCGTCCCTGGCTGGAAAACACGGATCTTTCCGTGCTCGAGCCTGTCTTTGCCTCCCCGGCCGCGCTGCCCCCCCTGCTTTTATCCACGCCCGCCGCCTTGCGGATGCTGCTTGCGGATTTTCCGCGCCAAGCGTGGACGCACCGCCCCGCCGCAGACGCGTGGTGCGTGACCGAGATTCTCTGTCACCTGCGCGATTCCGAGCGCGAGGTGGATCAGCCGCGTTACGATCTGATTCTGCGCGAGGCTGATCCGTTCATCCCCGGCGTCAACACAGATGGCTGGGCCGACGAACGCGGCTACATTCAACAGGACGGCGAGCCCGCGTTGTGCGAGTTCACCCGCGCCCGCCTTGAGACGCTGGAAACGCTCAATGGCTTGGATTCGGATCAATGGTCCAGAAAGTGCCGCCACACCATCTTTGGCCCGACCTCCCTGCTCGAGCTGGTCGCCTTTACGGCCGAACACGACCGCCTCCACATCCGCCAACTGCTCGAGGTCATGAAATCCTGAGCGGGCGCGTCCCTTTTCACTCGGTCGTGTTATAACTCCAAATTGCGCCGGACAGGCGGCGGTCTTGTCCCGCAGTTTTTATAGGAGCCCCCATGAGAAAAAGAGTCGTAGTAACCGGCCTGGGCGCGGTAAGCCCGGTTGGCAATACCGTTGCGGAAACCTGGAATGCGCTGGTTGCGGGAAAGTCGGGTGCGGCGCCAATCACACATTTTGACGCCAGCGCGCACAAAACGAAGTTCGCCGCGGAAGTGAAGGGGTTCGACGCGGCGGCCATGTTCGGCGCGCGCGAGACCCGCAAGATGGACCGTTTTACCCAGTTTGCCATGGCCGCCACGAAAGAGGCGATGCAGCAGGCTGGGCTGACGATTGACCAGAGCAACCGCGACCGCGTGGGCATTTTGATCGGTTCGGGAATCGGCGGCATTTCCACCCTGCTCGAACAGGTGGAGGTGATGCGCGAGCGCGGACCTGACCGCGTCAGCCCCTTTTTGATTCCGATGATGATCTCGGACGGCGCGGCGGGCGTGATCGCGATTGCCATCGGCGCGCGCGGACCGAACATGGCGCTGGCCACCGCCTGCGCCACCGGCACCAATACTCTCGGCGAGGCGGCAGAGATGATCCGCCGCGGCGCGGCCGACGCGATGATCGCCGGGGCTTCGGAAGCGGCCATTGTCCCGGTGGCGATGGCCGGCATGAACGTGATCGGCGCGCTGTCCACGCGCAACGACGCCCCGACGCGCGCCTCGCGTCCGTTCGATAAGGACCGCGATGGTTTTCTGATGGGCGAAGGCGCGGCCATTGTCATCCTCGAGTCGCTGGAATACGCCCAGGCGCGCGGCGCGAAGATCCTGTGCGAGTTCAGCGGCTATGGCACCACCGACGACGCGCATCACATCTCCGCCCCGGCCGAGAACGGTGCAGGCGCGGCCATCTCGATGAGCCTGGCACTGAAAGACGCCGACTTAAATCCCGAGGATATCGGCTACATCAATGCACACGGTACGTCCACACCATTGAATGACAAGAGTGAAACGGCCGCCATCAAGACAGTCTTTGGGGAGCAGGCCTACAGCATCCCTGTTTCGTCCACCAAATCCATGACCGGTCACCTGCTGGGCGCGTCGGGTTCGCTGGAAGCGGTGGTATGCGCCAAGGTTCTGGAAACGGATACGCTTCCGCCCACCATCAACTACGAGACGCCCGATCCGCTGTGCGACCTGGATTACGTTCCCAATCAGGCGCGCAAGGCCCATCCGATTCACGTCATGTCGAATTCGTTTGGCTTTGGCGGACACAACGCAACGCTCATTCTGAGCCGCTTTTCGTAACAAGGATTTCCGCCGGGCGCAGACACCGCCGAGACGATTCGCCTCTCCGCGTGCCCGCGTCCGCGGCGAGTAAGGAGAGAGGTATGCCGTACGCGCACATCACGGGCTGGGGGATGGCTGTGCCTGAACCTGTTCTGACAAATGATGACCTCGCCAAGATCGTCGAAACCAGCGATGAGTGGATTCGCGATCGCACCGGCATCCGCGAGCGCCGCATCGCCCGCGACAACGATTTTCCCTCCACGCTGGGCGTACAGGCCTCGCTCAACGCCCTGGCTGTGGCGGGCGTCCGCCCCACGGACCTTGACCTGATCATCTGCTCTACGTCCACACCTGAATACATCTTTCCCGCGACCGCCTGCTTGATTCAAGATCAACTCGGCGCGACCAAAGCCGGCGCGTTCGACCTGCTGGCCGCCTGCTCGGGTTTTATCTACGGCACAAACATGGCTGCGCAGGCCATTCGCAGCGGTTCGATCAAAACCGCGCTGGTCATCGGAACGGAGACGCTCTCACGGTTTGTCAATTGGGAGGATCGAAACACTTGTATCCTCTTCGGCGATGGAGCGGGCGCGTTCGTGTTGCAGGCCAGCGACGAGCCGGGCGGTGTTCTCTCGGCGGTCATGCACTCCGATGGCTCGGGCGGCGACTTGCTTAGCCTGCCCGGAGGCGGGAGTCGCTATCCCGCTACGGAGGCCACGCTCCACGAAGGCAAGCATTTCATCCACATGGACGGCAAGGAGGTCTTCCGATTTGCCACAAAAGTGATGGCCTCTGCTACTAAAGAAGCTCTCGACGCGGCCGGCCTGACGGTGGAACAAGTGCAATGGATTATTCCGCATCAGGCCAACTTCCGTATCATCGATGCCGCGGCGCGCGGCTTGAAACTGCCCATCGAGCGATTCATCATCAACGTGGATCGTTACGGCAACACCTCCACCGCCTCCATCCCGATTGCCGCGGTCGAAGCCATCGAGAGGGGTCAGATCAAGCCAGGCAATAACATCGTGCTGGTCGGTTTCGGAGCGGGACTTACCTGGGGCGCGCTGGCCGCCCAGTGGACCGGGCCTCTGCCTGCCCATCCG
>DAOTXP010000121.1:0-5515 GCA_034435275.1 Anaerolineales bacterium
CCTGGTGGTCAAAGGGTGTATGCCGTAAACGGCGGAGAGAATTTATATCGTTCAAATGACTCGGGAATAAATTGGAATTCGTGCCCCTCTCCCAGCGGACCGGGTCTTTCCGATTCGGGTCTGGTCATTGACCCGCGCGATCAGGAACGCCTGCTTCTCGCAACTGCGGGTGATGGGGTCTATTACAGTTCGAATGGCTGCGCGACTTGGGATCGGGCAAATGACGGCCTAGGAAATCTCTTCGTCAACACCCTCGCCCTCGATCCCAACCACCCTGACACCGTCTACGCGGGAACCGACGGCGGCGCGTATGTCTCCTTCGATTTCGGCCAGACCTGGCACCAGATCAACGACGGCCTGCTCGGTGCGACGGTGGTCTACTCGATTGTCGTTGACAAGGACAGCAACGTCTACGCCGCCACGCCGTACGGGATTTTCAAACTGGAGAGCAAATGACATCACAACCCAATCTCGAAGAACTCTACGTTGAAGCATCACGGGCTCTCAAAGCCAGGGACTTCGACCGCGCCAGTGGACTGCTCAAACAGATTCTGGTCATTGACGAGAACTACAAAGACGCCTCCCGCTTGCTGGCACGGATCGTTCGCGAGAAGCGGAAAAGGTGGTACAACGATCCGATGCTGTGGGGAGCATTAGGGCTGGCCGCGCTAGTAGCGCTCGGTATTTGGTTCACGCCGTTGGTGAAGGGTTTGTATCCGCCAATTGTTAGTTTAACTGACACACCCGGTCCAACCGTCATGCAAACGCAAGCGAAAGTTCCTGATCCGTCAAAAACCTCCAGTCCGGCGCCTACCCCTGTCCCCCTCGTCTGGAAACGGATTTCAATGGTGCAGGAACTTTTGGAAGATACAATTACAACGATTGCCTTTGACCCAAAAGATCCCGATGTGCTTTATGTGGGGACAGAACATGCTGGAATTTATAAATCCATAGATGGCGGCATATCCTGGCGGCCAATACTTGTCGGTCTACAAGATGCAGGCATTAATTCTCTCATTATTGATCCGAATAACACGCAAATCGTTTACGCTGGCTCCTTATCGAGCGGGGTCTATAAGACCACCGATGGTGGTGCGAACTGGCGGCGTATGACAAATACTGGCGTCACGGGAAGCTGGCACGGTAGTAGCCCTCTGGTTATGTCCCCAACCGATAGTTCCACTCTTTACTTCACAACAGGATTTGATTTTTTCAAGACCACTGACGGCGGTGTATCGTGGGAACTGATTAATCGAATTTGTCCATCTGGAATAACCAGCATGGTTATCCATCCCGTGAATGGAAATATCCTGGCCGGAGTTTATGGCGATGTTCATTGCACGGCGGGAATATATCTTTCAAGCAACGCAGGATCGGCCTGGACACTCTTAGAAGCATTTCCATCCTCTTCTCCATGGTTTCATGGACTGGCAATTGACGATTCCACGGGTGCTTTTATTTATTCCATTCACGCTGGCGGCAAAATCTACACATCCTCCAACGGCGGGCAGGATTGGTCGGGACCCATCTCTATCAATTGCACTGTGATTGTTGCCCGTCCCGAGGATGGCAGAAAAGCCTTCTGCGGGACAGAGGATGGGGCAATTTACTACACTCAGAACGCAGGAAGCGATTGGGAATTTCTCGCTACGCCGAAAATTGGCACGGTAAGATCCATCGCGTTTTCACCCAATGATCCAAATAAGGTGTTCGCGGGCGGGAGCGGTCTGGCTTATTCATCCGACGGCGGGCGCACCTGGACAAACCGCAGTAATGGGCTTGGCAATAAGCTTTTTGAATTGAAGATCCACCCCGATAATCACGCCTTTTACGTCCTGCAAGACGCCATTTACCGCTCCAACGATGACGGAGCAAGTTGGCAATTATTCGCAAAATGCGGCAGATTTGATTTTGCCCCTCAAGGAAAACTGTATTGTTGGGGATGGGGTGAAAAAACAGGTGTATCTTATGATGACGGTGCAAGTTGGCGGGCTGTAAAAATGCCCGGGACCGGAATGGCCTTTGCCAATCCCTACAAACACAACGAGATTTATTCAATTGCGTCGTGGAACGGCGGCATTGCCTTTTCCAACAATGGCGCACAGACCTGGCATACCGTGTCAGAAAATATCGGGAGCACTGACTCTGTCTTTTTCTTTGCGCCGGATCAAAGTCAAATTTATATCATCCCTGACATGTACACATCAACCGATGGGAAAGAATGGAAGCAATGTGGCTCGGTCGATGGGATTATTTCATCCGCCAATTCTCGCGCGGTAATAGACCCCCGCAATAGTCAACGCATTTTTGTAGCCACACGCGGCGCGGGTGTGTCCCTAAGCAAGAATGCATGTGCTTCCTGGGCAGAAGTCAACACTGGGTTGGGTAGTCTCTTCGTCAAGTCTCTTGCCATTGACCCCAACCACCCTGACACCGTCTACGCGGGAACCGACGGCGGCGCGTACATCTCCTTCGATTTCGGCCAACACTGGAATCAAATCAACGACGGTCTGCTCGGCGCGACGGTGGTATATTCGATTGTCGTGGACAAGGATGGCAACGTCTATGCCGCCACCCCCTACGGCATCTTCAAACTCGAAACCCGATAAACGCGGAGCACGTGACACTAAAATACAGGAACACGTATGAACCCCTTCACCTTCGGCAACCCCATCAAAGACCCGGCCCGCTTCCACGGGCGCGAGGCGGAGATCCGTCAGATCACAAACCGCTTGCTTTCGTCCGCGCACGAGTCCACGTCCATTATCGGCGAGCGACGCATCGGGAAGACCTCGCTCCTTTACCACCTCAGCCATCCCGAGGTTAGCGCGAGACTCGGATTGACCCCCGATAAGTTCTGCCTCGTCTACGCGGACTTCCAGGGTTTGACCGACATCACGCCCACGCGCTTCTGGCAGAGGGTTCTCAAAAAAATGTCCCGTTCGGTCTATGACGAGAGCCTGAAACCGTCCATCGAGAAATTGAGCGGGCAGGAGTCGTTCGACCTGTTCGACCTCGAAGACTTGTTCGAGTCCACACAGGACAAGGGTCTGACCGTCGTGTTGATGATGGACGAGTTCGAATATGTCACCCAGAACCCCAACTTCAAAGGCGATTTCTTCGGTGGACTGCGCGCCCTGGCCATCCATCACGGCGTGGCACTGATCCCGGCCACGCGCCGTGAACTGGTGGACCTGTGCCATTCGGAAGAGATCAAGGGGTCGCCGTTCTTCAACATCTTCGCCAACGTCGTCCTGCGTCCGTTCAGCCGCGCCGAAGTGGACGAACTGCTGGGGGGTTACAGCGCGGCCGCTGAAACCGAAGTCACGCCCGCAGAACACGACTTCATCTGGAGTCTGGGCGGCGGCTATCCGTTCTTCGTCCAGATGGCAGGACATTACCTGTTCGAGGGCCGCGCTCAGGGTCTGGACGGCGAGGCGCTGGCGAAATTCACCGCGTCCAACTTCGACGCGCAGGCGGATTCCCACTATACCTACCTGTGGTCGCACTGCACCGAGAGCGAAAAGATCACCCTGATTGTCGTGCTGACCCTCGGCCTGCAAAAGCCGTCGAAGAAAACCGCGCCCACCCTCGAAAATCTGGCGCGCTTGCGCGCCCGCGCCCCGCAGGACCTGGTCACGCTTGGCAAGCGCGGCCTCATCGTCGAGAGGGACAGCGTCTTCTCCCTCTTCTCGCCTTCGCTGGAACGCTGGATCAAACAGGAAATCCTCGCCGCGCCGGGCGAGGAAGAGTCCGAGACCACCGCCGAGGACTGGGTGCGCTCCGGCAAGCAGAACGACCTGAAGCCCGCCGTCGGCGTCCTGCCGCGCTTCAAAAAGAAATATTGGCCGATTCTTGGAGACGTTGCCAGGGAACTCTCATTCGAGTTCGCCGCGGCCGGCGCGCTGGAACTGATCAAGGTGCTGGTTTAAACCGCGTCGCGCTGCGAAGTCCCAGCGTTTTTCTGGGGAGCGGAGGCCCTGGGCCTGCCGAAGGGCGATGAAAGGGACTACAACCGATAAACCTCCGGCCTGCGATCCTGCAAGATGGGGATTTTCCGCCTCGCCTCCTGGATCTGGGCCTGGTCCACCCTTACCGTGACCAGTTCCTCGCCCTCGCCTGCTTCCGCCAAAATCTCTCCCCACGGGTTAACGACCATCGAATGGCCGAAAAATTCATTGCCGGGGTCTCTTCCAACACGGTTACAGGCCAGCATGAACATCTGGTTCTCGATGGCGCGCGCCCGTACCAGCGTCTGCCAGTGGGCGAGGCGCGGATGCGGCCACTCGGCCGGCAGGATGACCAGGTCCGCGCCTGCCAGCGCGTAGCCGCGAAACAACTCTGGGAAGCGCAGGTCATAACAAATGGCAAGGCCGGCTTTGCCAAAGGGCAATTCGAGCAGGACGGGTTTCTCGCCCGCCGTGAGATAGTGATGTTCGTCCATCAAACGAAACAAGTGGATTTTCGAATAATCCGCCAGTAATTCCCCTTGCGGCGAGAAGACTGTCAGCGTGTTGCCGAATTTACCCTCACCGGGCAAGGACAGATTCGAGCCAATTACATAAATCTTTTCACTGGCCGCAAGTTCAGAAATCCGTGTAAAAACGCCCCCTTTTAAATCAGTTGCATATCGCGCCGCGTTGGACAGGTCATAGCCTGTGCTCCACAATTCAGGGAAAACGACCATCTGCGAGCCGCGCCGCGCGGCTTCTGCTGCCATGCGGCGAACCGTTTCAAAGTTGGCAATGGGATCGCCAAAGACAACATCCATCTGGCCAAGGGAGACTGTGAATTCCATGCATCCATTATAATCGGCATAAGTTCAATACCATGTGACAGTCACCTCGGAGGTGACTGTCACATATGTAAGGAGATATGTGATGGGCGAACGAATTGGATTCATTGGCCTCGGCATCATGGGCCGCGGCATGACCCATAATTTATTGAACAAAGGCCACGACGTGACTGTCTGGAATCGCACCGCCGCGCGCATGGACGAGTCCGTGGCCGCGGGAGCAAAATCCGCGCCCACGCCCGCCGAACTGGCCTCGCGCTGCGACATCATTTTGATTTGCGTCAGCGATACGCCAGACGTGGAGCAGGTTTTGTTCGGGGAACATGGAGTGGGCGCGGGAATCCGAAAAGGTGCGCTGGTGATTGACCACAGCACGATCAGCCCGAAAAAGACGGTTGAGATGGCACGGAAGTTGAACGAGCAGGGAGTCCATTATCTGGACGCACCGGTCAGCGGCGGCAGCGAAGGGGCGGCGAAAGGCACGCTTTCGATCATGGTCGGAGGCGAAGCAAAGGAGTTTGAGCGCGCAAGACCCGTGCTGGAGGCTTATGGAAAGACCATCACACACGTCGGCGGGCACGGGGCGGGACAGATGACGAAACTGGTCAATCAGATACTGGTGGTGGTGAATCAACTCGCGGCCAGCGAGGCGCTTCTCTTCGCACAGGCAGGCGGACTGGACCTGGCAAAGACCATTGACGCCGTCAAAGACGGCGCGGC
>DAOTXP010000122.1:0-3939 GCA_034435275.1 Anaerolineales bacterium
GAGCCGACGCACCCGTTCGGGGTCAAGGCGGTGGCGGAAATCCCCATGGACGGGGTCGCGCCGGCGGTCGGCAACGCCGTGCTGGACGCAGTTGGCGTCAACGTGGATGAGAATCCCATCACGCCGGAGAAGGTGTGGAGGGCATTAAAGTCCGCATGACAAATTTGGGCGGCTATCAAGCCGCCCAAATTCTTTCTTTCAATCTCAGCTCATCCCTATGCCGCGCGCCATCATCGCGGCCGCGAACAGAATGACCGAAATTCCCGCCACTTCCAGCCATAGTAAAAGACGCGTTCGCCTGAATTCGTTATCCTTGATCTCCGGCGCCTGGTTTTCTTTCAGGGTTTTGTTCCAGCGAAGGTATCGGATGGTTGGATCAATGGACAACAACCCAACGACCAGGAACGCGTACATCTTCACCCAGAAGAAAAGATTGTGATTGTAGTAGACCGGACCCTTTTCAAAATAGTACACGCGTAACAGGCCCACGATCAGCAGGATGCCTGCGGATATTCCATAAGCCAGGTCCGCGCGCTGGATGCGGCGCGCCTCTTCAACCGCCATCCCTTTGCGGAATGCGATAAATTCATAAATCACACACGCCACGAGCGTAAACGCGGCCAGGTGGTGAAGAAAGGCCATGAATGCCGATATCATTTTGATACTCCTAAATTTAAGATTTCTGAGGATGCGACTTGAACCATGCCGCTGTCTCTTTGATCGCTTCGCGCATGGATGTGGCCTTCATACCAAGGGTCTTCTCGAATTTATCAGTTTGTTTCCACCGCAGGTTCGCTGGCTTTATTTACACCAAGTCTCTTTCGGGCCGTTTCGCGGCGGCCGACCGCCTCCACATGCTCCATCGCCGCGGCGAGACCAAAGCGCGGCATGTTCCCATAGACGCTTTCGAATTGGTCGGCGTTTATGGTGTACGTCTCATGCCAAATGCCCACGCTCCCATCCGCGCCGACAGCCTGGTTGAACTTCTTCCACGGTCCCAAATGTGGGTCCGATGGATTGCGGGCAAATCGCTCAAGGTCTTCAAAGGAACGCCAGTATTGGATCAGTACAGGCCCGCTGAAGTTCCAGAAGAATTCTGCATGAAGGAATCCCTTTTCGGGATTCGTGAACAAGGCCTGCAACATCGGCCCCATGGCGGAAGCGACGGGAAGCCATTTGTCGAAACGCCACCATTTGTTGATGCGCATCCCAATCAGAAAAACAACGAAAGGTTCGTCTGTTTTTGCAGTAAAACGTCCGTTGAATATCCTGGTCACGTCACTTCTCCTGAAGGTAAGGTTTTCTTTTGATCGTTCTTTTCACACCGTATTGTTTGGCCTGTTGCTCCCAGCCGAATCTCCCCATGAAGGTGTACATCCAATGGGGAATGACCGGTTTGGCCAGCAAATCACGAGCGGATTGTGGAATGGGCCTCCCGGCTGCCAGTGCTTCGGCGGCAAGTTCCAACGATTGTTTGAGCGGAATGGCGCGTCCGTCCAACTCGTTGAGCGGGGCGCCGTGGACGATTCCCTGCCCGGCGCCGAGGGCCAGGCCGCCCAGCCAGGGAAATCCACTTTGACGGGCGAATTCAGTGCAGATCGCCAGCGCGGGCTCATTATGAACCGCCTCAGGGAAACCACAGTTTGCGATTGCGGCAAAACGGACAGACGCTTGATTGCTTTTGCGATATTCAGCGATCCTTTCCAGCGCGGCAGTGACCGGTGCGGGCAGGCTGTCTACATAAAGAGGGAAAGCCAGCGCGACCAAGTCCGCGCTGTAGATGGCATCAAGCATGGACTTCATCCGTTCCGTGGAATTGAGCGATGTATAAATTTGGATGGTCTGTGTCTCGACGCCGCGCGCATTGAGTTGCTCGAAGAGATAGCCGCCAAGTGACGCGGATGTGCTCTTCCTCGTTCGCGGGCTGCCGACGAGTAATACTGCACGGCGAACGGGAATTGTCTCGGCAGAGGGATTGCCCATCGAAGGCAGGGCTGGCACGGGGGAGGATGATCCGCTTGCAATCGCCCGGAGCCAGGCTTCGATCTGGGAGTCCAGATCCGCTTCGAGTCGGTCGCCAACTACCAATCCACACACGGAGGTCTTCGCGTGCATATTGATGGTATTGCGATGGACGAGATGACGGAATATGGATTCGGCGCGCACATTCGGCTCGCCCATCCAGCCGATGACCAGTAGATTCGGGTAATGCTTGTAGCGCTTCTGGTGATGGACTTCACCGTGGACGCTGGTGAAGAACGGCAGGATGTTCTGGATCTGGTGGTCAACCATTCGCTTGAGCTCGGAGGAATAGCCACCAAACGTGACTCGCGTCAGATAGATAAGCAAATCGCTTTGCACGATTTTCGCGGCGATGATTCGGTTGTCGTCATCAGTGTTACAAACGCCGGGACTGCGCACCCAGCAGAAGAAATCGCCCGCGCAGTTGCCGATCTTTTGTTCGCGCAGGACGATGGTTTCGGCATCAGGGAGATGTCTGCTTAGGGCATTCCTGATCTGGATTGTCTGCAGGTCATTCGCGTGAGAACCATCGAGAATAAGTGCCTTCATTCCTGCTCCTTGAAGAATTCCCGGGCAATCGAGAGTAATTCAGCCATATACAACGCGTCGCCATTTTCGCCGAAGGACGGCAGGTTTCCTTGAATTTCGAGTGACACGATGCCGTGCACGCGCGCCCAAATGATCATCGCCGCAAAGACCGAAGCGGGGTGAATGTCGCCGATCTGGGTCCTCCACATCGCGTAATGTGCCTTGTAGGCCTCGTTGACTTCAGGATACGAATCGATTTTTAATTTTCCAGCCTTGCGAAAGGCCTCGACGACGCCGAATAGCGCGCTGATCGAACGCGCAGAGGCTGGAAACACCTTTTCCATCGGTGATACGTAGCCTGGAATCGGGGTCCCGAAAATGAGTTGGTACCGCTGGGGATGGGTATGCGCCCAACTTCGATAAGCCAGGCCGATGGCCAGCATTCGTTCCAGCAGATTCTCTTCAGCCACAGAGTCGCGTGCTTCGAGTTGCGAGTCGCCGAAGGATGTGAACGCATCAATGATGAGTGCGGTGACCAGCGCGTCGCGGTCTGGGAAGTAGTTATAGATCGCAGGCGCGGTGATCTTCAGTTCGCGCGCAATCGCCCGCAGGGATAGGGCCGGTGTGCCAAATTCGGCGATCTGCTTCCAGGCCGTTTCCTTGATGGCCTCCTGCAAGTTTGGGATCTGTTTCTTCCTGGTCGGTCTAACCATGATCGCTCCTTATTTATTATACAGTGTATATATACAGTGTTTATTTATTTTTGTCAAGGGCAAACCCGCCAACTGCGATAAAATTGAGGCATGCCCAACCAGATCTTCGTCATCGGCCACGTCAACCCCGATACCGATTCCATCGCGTCGGCGATGGGTTACGCCTGGCTCCTGCGACAACGCGATGGAGCGGATACCGTCGCCGCGCGTGCCGGCGCCCTCAACCCACAGACCGCCTGGGTGCTGAAAACCCTCGGACTCGAAGCGCCTCTTCTCCTGACCGACGCCTCGCCGCGCTTCGAATCAGTGATGAAACGGCTCGATACGCTTACTCCCGATGCACAACTTGGCGCCGCATGGACACTCGCCAGCAAGACAGGCGGTCTCGCCCCCATCGTGGGCGAAGACGGCAAACCCTACGGCCTGATTAACGGCCTGAGCCTGTTCAAATATTTTTCGGAGACCCTCGGCCCGCGCCCCGGCGATACCACCGTGCGCGAGATGATGTCCGCGCCCTGCAGTGACGCAGCCGACAAGTCCATCCCAAAATACGCCGCCAGCGCCCACATCCGCGATTCGCTCAACAAAATCCTGCGCGACGAAATGGACGATTATTGGGTGGTGGACGAAAACGGCCGCTACCTCGGCATTGCCCGCCAGCGCGACATCCTCAACC
>DAOTXP010000123.1:0-34863 GCA_034435275.1 Anaerolineales bacterium
GGTGGGTGTGTCCCACCGCGTTGTGCGGATGAATCGAGGCGGGGATGTTCGGCTTGCGGACAGGCGCGCCCGTTTGCAGGGATTCCGCCGCGGCGAGAACCGCGTTCTCGATGGAGGGATAGCCTCCGCAGCGGCAGAGCGTATCTTTGAGCGCAAAGCGAATCTCGTCGCGCGTGGGCTGGGGGTTGCGCTGAAGCAGGGCATAGGCGGTCATAATCTGCCCAGGGATGCAGAACCCGCACTGCACCGCGCCGTGTTCCACGAAGGCTTCTTGAAGAGGGTGAAGTTTTTCCCTCACCCCTTGCCCCTCTCCCTGAGGGAGAGGGGTTGGGGTGAGGGGGGCCAACCCCTCGATCGTCAACACCGCCTTCCCGTCCGCGCGCTCGGCGGGATAAATGCACGAAACCACAGGCTCGCCATCCACAAGAACGGTACACGCGCCGCATTCGGCTTCTTCACAACCAATTTTTGTCCCTGTCAGGCGCAGTCGCTCGCGCAGGAGGGTTGCCAGCGTCTCGCCAGGTACGGCTTCGAGGGTGTGGGATTGTCCGTTAACGGTAAGGTTGATTTGATGGGTCATAGGTTCCTCTTGAACCACGGAGACACGGAGTCGCGGAGTTTTTTTCTCAGTGTCTCTGCGTCTCAGTGGTCAATTTGCTCGCTTCCACGCCGTCTCCAGCGTCTCTCGAAACAACCCGCTGACAATGTGCCTGCGGTAATCCGCGCTGGCGCGGCGCGGGCTGGTGCGGAATTGGGCTTGATGAAGCAGGGCTTCGAGCGCGGACTGGAGGATCTCTGCGGTGAGGGATTCGCCGCGCAATGTTTCTTCGGCTTGCGTGGCTCGGAAGGGAACTGCCGCCGCAGGACCGACGGCAATGCGAACCTCCTGGATGCGGTCGTTTTCGCGCGCCAGCCAGACGGCGCAGTTGAGAATTGGGAGGGCAACGCCCTGCGGACGCATGATGCGTTTGAAGCAGGAGGCGGTAAGGAAAGATTGGGAATTGGGAATCGGGATATGGAGGCTGACGAGCAATTCTTCGCCGTGCTTGAGCGCGGATTTGCCAGGACCGAGGAAGAGGGAGGAGAACGGGACGCGGCGGATACCCGCGAGGCTGGCAATTTCAGCCTGCGCATCGAGGGCGAGCAGGGCTATCGTCCCGTCTGCGGCGGGCAGGGCGTGTGCCACGTTGCCGCCGAGGGTGGCTACATTGCGAACCTGCGGACCGGCGATCAAGTTACAGGCTTCGGTCAGGGCTTGGGCGTGGCGAACAGTTAGCGGGTCGAGAACGATGCGGTTGACCGGGACGGAGGCGCCGATGTAGAGCGAGTCGCCGCGCAGTTCGAGCGCGGTCATTTCGCGGACGGAGGTCAGGTCAATGAGGGTGTGAACGGGGGAATGGCGGCCCTGCTTCAAGTCGAGCAAAAGATCCGTTCCGCCCGCGATGGGAAGCACGGGGGCGGGCGCGGTTGCCAGAGCCTGGACTGCTTCCGCGACGGAGGCCGGTCGCTTGTATTCCTGCCAAAGGTTCATTGGTGGTGTCCTTTCTTACGGCGGCACTTTTCGATGGGTGTTTCGCAACCCAACGCCGCTGTCGGTGGTTGGGTAGAGCAGTGATTTTCTGCTCGTATCGAAACCACACAGCGACCACCAAGCCAATGGGGTTTTGCAGGGCGGAATGGCATTCCGCCCCACGGTTTACAAACCGCGCTCACCTCGGATATAGGGCGTACCCAGCGCGGCGGGTGCGCCGAGTCGTTTGCGCATGGCCTCGCGCGAACCGATTACCAGCACGATGATCGTGAACGCGTACGGAATCATCTGCAGGAAGAAGCCCCAGTACGGATTGTAGTAAAACGGGTTATCCACGCCGAAGAGAGTGAGCGGACCCTGGATGTCGAGAATGAGGCGGCGGAGCGCACCGAACGCGTACGCACCGACGACCGCGCGGAACGGGTCCCATTGCGCGAAGATGACGAGACCGACGGCGATCCAGCCCTGACCGCTGGTGGTCAATTCGCTGAACCAGCCGGGTGCAACAGCCAGGCTGATGGTCGCGCCCGCCAGCCCGGCGAGCAATCCACCGACGAAAACGTAAATGTAGCGCGTGAGGTAAACGTTGATGCCCAACGCGTCCGCCGCGGAGGGGTATTCGCCGACGGCGCGCAGATGCAGGCCGGGGCGCGTGCGGTTGATGAAGTACCAGGCCAGCGGCGCAAAAACATAGCCGATGTAAACCATCACGCTCTGGCTGGTGAAAAAGATTGGGCCAATGAATGGAATCTGGGAAAGCAGGGGAATGGAAAAGTTGGGCAGTAACGAGACCGCGCCCGCCTTGCTCAGTCCCTCGCCGAGCACGAGGCTGATACCCGTGCCGAGGAAGGTGAGCGCCAGTCCGCTGACCACCTGGTCAGCCTGAAGGGCAATGGCGATGTAGGCATGCACCTGGCTGAGAATCCCCGCCACCAGCATGGCGACCAGTACGCCCAGCCATGGATTGCCGGTGGAAATGGCAACGCTGAATCCGCTCATCGCGCCAATGAGCATCATGCCTTCCACGCCAAGGTTCATCACGCCCGAACGCTCGGCGAAGATTTCCCCGAGCGTGGCAAAGAGCAGGACGGTGCCCGTCCCGATACCCGCCTGAAGGATAATGATCGGGTCCATGTTATTCTTCCTCGCGGACAATGCTGAGGCGATAGCGCAGGAGAAAATCGCTGGCGATCAGACAGACCAGGATGATCCCTTGGATCATTTTCGGGACCCCGGAGGGCTGGATTTCGCGCCCCGCGAGGATCAACGCTCCGAACAGGATCGAGACAAAAACCGCCGCGATGGGATTCAACTTCGAGAGCCACGCCACGATGATACCCGTGAACCCGTAGCCTGCCGCGATGGGCGAAGTCTGCAAGCGGTGGACGACGCCCGATACTTCGGACATGCCTCCCAGTCCCGCGAGCGCGCCCGAGAGCATGAGCACCAGCACCGTGTTGCGCGTGATATTGATGCCCGCATAACGCGCCGCCTGCGGATTGTCGCCGATCAGCCTGATCTCGTACCCCCAGCGGCTTCGATAGATGATGATCCAGAGGATGACCGCCGCGCCAACTCCAAGCAGGAGTCCCGCGTGCGTGGTCAGCCCGCGGAAAATTTCCACCTGCCTGGCATAATCCAGCAGGCGGGGAAGCCAGGTCGTCTCGGGGAACTTGGGCGACATCTGAAAGCCGCCTTCCGTCCACACCGCGAAGACCCAGAAGTTTACCCATGAAACCGCAATATAGTTCATCATCAACGTGCTGATGATCTCGTTGACCTGGAACCTGGCCTTGAGATAACCGGGAATGAGTCCCCACAACGCGCCGCAGGCCATGCCCGCCAACGCCATAACGGGAATGAAGAGCCACCGCGGAGTCTCGGGCGAGAGCACGGGCGCAAGCACGATGGCGCTTGCGCCCCACGCGCCCATGATGAACTGTCCCTCCGCGCCGATGTTCCATTGCTTCATGCGAAAGGCGACCGAGCACGCCAGCGCGGTGAGCAGGATGGGCGTGGCTTTGACAATCGTATCCGATATGACGCCGATGTCACCGAAGGAGGCCTTGGCAATGTGCTGATAGGAGCGGATCGGGTCGCCGCCTGCAATCGAGATGAGGATTCCCCCAAGCACGAGGGCAACCACGATGGCGCCCAGCGAAACGAGCGGCGGAAACCACCTCGGGGGTTCTGAAAGCCGGGGTTCGAGACGCAGTCTGAAGGTCCGTTTGCGAGCCGGGGCTGCGGATACTGTGGTCATGTCATCTGGCTCCTGCTTTGATCTTATCGAGCGGCGTGCCCGTCATCATCAAACCGATGGTATCCACCATTTCCTGCGAAGCCTCCCCCTGGCCCACAGCAACCTCGCCCATGATTTTTCCCTCATAAATGACGTAGATGCGGTCGCTCAACGAGAACAACTCCTCGAGTTCTTCCGAGATCAGCAGGATGGCCGAGCCCGATTCGCGTTGCGACAGGAGCAGGTGGTGGACTCCCTCGATCGCTCCCACATCCAGACCTCGGGTCGGCTGGACCGCAACGAGCAGGGACGGCCGCCCGGAGATTTCGCGCGCCAGAATCACGCGCTGGAGGTTGCCGCCCGAAAGCAGGCGCACCGGCGTCTCGACGGTGGGGACAATGATGTCGTATTGCTCCTTGAGGTTCTTCGCAAAACGCGTAGCCTCGGGCATGTTGATCAGGCCGCCGCGCGAGATCGGCGCCTGACGGTATTGTTTCATGATTACGTTATCGGTCACGCTCAGGTTGGGCGCGGACCCAACGTGCGTGCGGTCTTCGGGGACATAAGCCATACCGCGCTGGATGGTATACCGCGCGGAGTGATTGCTGATAAGGTCACCATCCAGACGGACCTCGCCTGCGGTCGCCTTGCGCAAGCCGGCGATGACCTGCGACAGTTCGCGCTGGCCGTTCCCCGCCACGCCTGCGACCCCGACGATCTCCCCATGCCGCACATTCAGGGACAGTCCGCGCAGGGCGGGCAGACCTTTATCGTTTTCAGCAAACAGGTTATTGACTTCCAATACCACTTCTCCGGCTTGTTGCGGCTTCTTGTCCAAATGAAAGATGACCTCGCGGCCCACCATCTGCCGTGCCAGTTCCTGGCGGGTGACGTGCCTGCCATCCAAGCCGGCGGCGGTCACCTTGCCGCGGCGCAACACGGTGATGCGGTCCGCGATGGAGGTTACTTCGTGAAGTTTGTGGCTGATGAAGATAATGGACTTGCCTTCCGTGGTCATGGCGCGCAGGGTATGGAACAGTCCGTCAATCTCCTGCGGCGCGAGCACGGCGGTCGGCTCGTCCATGATGAGCACCTCCGCGCCACGATACAGCATCTTGAGGATCTCCACGCGTTGTTGTTCGCCCACAGACAATTGCCAGATCTTTGCGCGCGGGTCCACTTTCATGCCGAAGCGCTCGCCCAGTTCCGCGATCTTCGCATCGTACTGGGGAAGGTTCATGACAAAGCGCGGATCATCCAGACCAAGCAGGATATTCTCTGTCACCGTCTGGGAAGGCACGAGCATGAAATGCTGATGGATCATGCCGATGCCCGCCTGGATCGCGTCGCGCGGGGACGAGAAGACCACCGGCTGTCCCTTTACGAGGATCGTACCCGCCTCGGCGCGATACAGCCCCGCCAATACATTCATCAGAGTGCTCTTGCCCGCTCCGTTTTCCCCCAGCAGGGAATGGATTTCGCCCTGTTTCAACTCGAAGTTCACGTGATCGTTTGCGAGGACGCCCGGAAAGCGTTTGACGATGCCCCGCATTTCGACCACAATTGCCGCATTCGTGCCGGTATCTGAGGAGGCTGGATGGTTCACCGGATGCTCCTGAAAATCTAATGTCGTCAAGAGGCGTGCAAAAAATTCACTTCACCTAGGCTTTCATTTCCAGACTTCCGTGCAAAATCTGGAGATTTTGCAGTCCGAACAAAGAACTTGTTCAGGGTTGGAATGTGCCAATTATAAACTCAACAAGTATGGAAGAATGGCTACAAAGAGGGCCAGACGCCCGCAGGCATCTGGCCCCTTCTACAATGCGAAAGGTTTACAGGTCAGGCAGTTCGGCGGTGATGCCGTCAGCCCACCAGTACATGCCCACGGTGCAGCGCGCGTCCGCGCCGAGCGCGAAGCAGTCAATATCCACGGGTTCGAGGAAGGCGCCCTCGGCCAGGACAACGTTGCCCTTGTTGTCAATGATCGGGCCGGCGAAGACATCGAAGCGATCGAACTCACCCGCCAGCATCTGCGCCAGGGTGTCGCGCACCATCTGGATCACGGCAGGATCGAGGTCCGCCATGCCCTTGGTCAGCTCCTCGCCTTCCATAAAACCGAACAGGCCCAGGCCGCCGCTATCGGCCTCGAAGTAATCCCAGCCGGGCTTGTAGGTGCCTTCCATCACGCCCACGGTGATGTTGGCATAGACCGAGCCCCAGTTCCAGTACGGAGCGGTGAGACAGGCGTCCACCTTGCAGGAGCCGTACCAGTCATAGGTAATGCCCCACTTGCCCTTCTCCTGCGCAACGTCTGCAACGGCGGGAGTGTCCGCGCCGGTGAAGACCACCTGCGCGCCGGCGTCGAAGAGCGAAGCGGCAGCTTCCTTTTCGATCACAGGATCGTGCCAGGTGTTGATCCAGCGGACATCCATGGTGCACTCAGGGCAGGTCTTCTTCATGCCCAGCGCAATGGCATTGCCCAGGCGGAGTTCTTCGGGGATTGGGAAGGTGGCCATGTAGCCGAGTTTCGGATTGCCGTCGGCCTTGGCGCGGGCACCGGCGATCATGCCCGCCAGATATTTCATGTCCTCCATCGCGCCGAACAGGTTGCCGAAGTTCGTCTCGTTGGATTTGTATCCGCTGATGTGGATGAACATGATGTCGGGATACTCACCGGCCACGGTTTCCATCGGATCCATATAGCCAAAGGATGTGCCGAAGATCAGATCGAATCCCTTGCGGGCCAGCGAGCGGAACACCTGCTCGGAATCCGCGCCTTCGGGCACGTTCTCGATGTAGGCCACGTGAACGTTCTCGACGTTCTCTTCCACATAGAGCAGGCCCTCGTAGTGCGCCTGCGACCAGCCGCCGTCATCGTGCGGGCCAATCAGGACCATGGCCACGTTGAACTTGCCCTCCTCCACATCAGGGATCTGGAGGCCGCCTTCGGCAGGCGGTTCGGTGGCGGCAGGCGGCTCGGTCGCGGCGGGCGGTTCAGTCATGACCGCAGGCGGTTCGGTGGCAGGCGGTTGTTGACCGCAGGCGGAGAGGACCAGCATAAGGGCCATCGCCAGCACGGCGAGGCGCATCAGGAATTTGCGCATTTTCTTCTACTCCTTTTCGTAAGATTTGGCTTCCAAACAGACGGGGAATGTAACAGGATTTGTTTCTTTGGAGCCTCCTTTCGCTCAGTGATGGATTTGTCTATACAAGGCTGTATTTTACCACGAGCACTGACTTGCATTTCATCTTCCATTGTAGAACGAGCGCCGCCTCACGACAAGTAACGATTTCATGAGGAACAACCAAATTTAATCATAACATCCTTCACTGCAGATTGTTTATCAGCGCTTTCCGGCGTTTCGCGAATGATGCGCTCCCACAAGGTGCACAACAACGGACCCATATATTCTCTCGACACTCGATACGAAGCCATTGACAACTCCTGCGCTCTCCCCCACTCGCCCGCGTGAGCGTAACCCTCGATAAAGACAAAGCGCTCGACGGGATCGTTGGGATAATCGTCAAGTGCAAATGCCTTGTTCCCGAATTCGACGACTTGCACCCAATCGCCTTGTTGACGCGCAAGGTCGGCGCGCTCGAAATAATAACACCAGCCGTGTGTCGGCTCAGGCTCATAGACCTGAGGCGCGCGCGCGCGCCCCTCGGGCAGAATCCACTCTGACGAGGAGAGCGCCGCGGCCTCGCGCAGCCATGTTTCATCGGGAATGAAGTGATTCACCGAATCGATCTCAGAGTCGAGCAACCGCAAACAGCCCGGCGGCTGATAATAAAAAACAACCACTTGAGATGTATTGCCTGAAAATTTGCCGGCCAGATAATCATAGTTCACCGGCAGGCCCGGCCGCAAAACAGGCAGCGCGCCGTTCCTGCGATTGGTGGGATGGAACAAGACATAGGGAATCGGCTCGCCGTCTTTCAAGTCAGGCGCGTAGATCCAGTTCAACGCGCCCGCGAGCGAAATATCGGAATAGTAACTCAGCGCGCCCTCATTGAGCAACACGGTCGTGTTCGGCGCGAGGGACGGGGCGCGCCAGGTCATTTGCCAGAACAGGTTTTTCTGGGTCACCCAGTCGGCGCGGTAACTGTCCGCCCAAAACGCCTGGCGCCCCGCGGCGAGACCGATCAACGCGGCGGCCAGCGCGAAGCGTGTGAGTCGATGTGGAATGAGTTCGAGAAGTCCCCCCAGAATCAAACTGACACCCAGCATGAACGGCAGGGTGAAGCGGCTGGCGGGATGCGCCAGCGACGGAGGAAAATCAATCAGCCAGAATGGCCAGCCCGCGAAGAAAATCGAGACGAGTCCAAGTGAAATGGCTGAAACTGCAAAACGCGATCGTGATTCCGAAGGGCGAATGCGTAAAACATAAAACGAAATGACGAAGACCCATGCAATCACGACTACAACCATGACCGTCGTCAGCGGACCGTCAATGGAGGGGCTGGGGAGTTGAAAGACCTGTCCCCATGCCGCGCCGCTCACAGTCCAGAAAGAGGCGAGCATCATCTGAATCAAATGCAGGAGGGTCGGAATCGGGTCGGCTCGCAAGTCGGAAAGCAGGCTGGTCTGATAGACCTGGTTGTTGAAGACAAAGGCGCGGAAGAACAGGTCGGCCAGCCAGATAATGAGATAAGGAATCCAAAGTACAAAAGTGCGGCGCACAAGAGTGCGAAGTGCGAAGTGCGAAGTATTGGCCCCTTTTTGATCGTGAAGAGCGACAAAGATGATGAACGGCCGCACAAGTTCCGCGAAGAAGAAATACTCCATCATCCACAGATTGAGGGCGGAGAAGAGCAGTGCCAGGCCTGTAAGGATTTTGAAGCAGCGCGGCTCTCGCAGGGCGCGCAGCATGAAATAGTATGAGAGCAAATAGAAACAAAGAACGATGAAAAAGTGGCTGTACAGGTACGCGCCCCACTGTTGGTTGAAGCCAGGATAAAGCAGAAAGAAAAGCCCCGCGCCGAGAGCGAAGGCGGCGCGTCCGCGCCAGATGCGTCCGATCACAGCCCATGCAAGGATGCCCGTCAGCCAGCGCATGAAGAGGGCAAAGACCTGCCAGGAAACAGGATCGTGTGGAATGAGTCTCGTGGTAACTTGATAGAGCAGTCCCCACAATGGGCGGTTATTGGAGAAATAGCGCGCCATTGCCTCGGGCCCGAGTTCGTAGCGAATCCACGACATGGGCAGGTCGTCCCAGTAAAAGCCCAATTGCGGAATCAATAGTCCGTACGCGAGCACGGTGACGGCGAGCAGCAGGAGCGGCACGCCGAAACGGCCGTTGATGAATGCGTCAAGGCGGACGAGGAGGCGTTTCATTTTGTCACGGAGTCCGAAGTCTCCAGACTTCGGACTGGCACTACCAGCGTCTGGAGACGTTGGACTCCGAACTCGTGATCAGGGGACGATCCAGGTACCGGTCTCGCCTTTGATGGCACGGCCGATATTTTCGGGATTGGTGATGAGCGCCTGTTTGCCGCCGTTTTCGAGATACCAGATGACGGCCTGGATTTTCGGCGCCATCGAGCCTTTGGCGAAGTGCGTGCCCTCGGCAAGATAGGCCTTCGCTTCGGCCAGGGTCATTTTGTCGAGCCACTTTTGGTCGGGCTTGCCGAAGTTGATGGCGACCTTCTCGACCGCGGTGGAGATCAGGAACAGGTCCGCCTTGATGAGCCGCGCCAGCAGGGACGAGGCATAGTCCTTGTCAATCACCGCGGCAACGCCTTTGAGGTTACCGTCCGCCTCACGGATGACGGGAATGCCGCCGCCGCCGACGGTGATGACGACCGTCCCAGCCTTGAGCAGGGTCTGCACCGCTTCAAGTTCCACGACCTCCTGGGGAATCGGCGAAGCGACCACGCGCCGCCAGCCGCGGCCCGCATCTTCCCGGACCGACCAGCCGAGCTCCGTTTCGCGGCGTTTGGCCTCGGCCTCTTCCATGAAACTGCCGATGGGTTTGGACGGTTCCTTGAACGCCTTATCGTTCGCGTCCACCGCCACCTGTGTCACGACAGTCGCAACGGACTTCCGAATCTTGCGGCGGTTCAGTTCATTTTGCAGAGTCTGCTGGAGGGCATAGCCGATGGCGCCCTGCGAGTCCGCGCCGCAGACCTCGAGCGGGATCTCATGCATCCCCTCGACCTTGGCGGCGATTTCCGAACGTCGGAGGATGAACCCGACCTGAGGTCCGTTGCCGTGACCGATGGCTACGTCCCAGCCTGCTTCGATCATGTCGGCGATGTGCAGCGACGTTTCCTTTGCGGCCAGATATTGATCCTCGACTGTCTTGTGGGCTTCGTCCTTAATAAGTGAGTTTCCGCCGATGGCGACGACTGCGAGTTTGCGTTTGGGCATATATTCTCCTTGTATGCGGCCTCACGCCATCGTCAACGCCATCACGGCCTTCTGCGCGTGCAGACGATTCTCGGCCTCATCGAAGACGACCGAGTGCGGGCCGTCCATCACTTCGCTGGTGACTTCCACATCGCGGTCGGCGGGAAGCGGGTGCATGTAGATGGCGTCGTCTTTCGCGGCTTTCATTTTCTTCGCGTCGGTGATCCAGTGTTTGTACTTATCAATGATCTTCGCGCCTTCGTTCGCGTCCTCGGTCGTGAGCATCGCGCCCCACGATTTGGCGTAGACCACGTCCGCATCCTTGAAGCCTTTTTCCATGCCGTCGGGGTCGCTGATGATCTCGAAGCCTGTGTGGTATTTCTTCGCCTGTTCTTTGGCGGCGTCCACGATTTCGGGCATGAGTTTGAATTCGGGCGGATGAGCCAGCACCACGTCCATGCCGAAGCGGGGCATTTGCAGGATCAGGGACTGGGGAACCGAGATCGGCTTCTGATATGAAGCCGCATACGCCCACGAGACGACGATCTTCTTTTTGCGCAGGTCGCGGCCCTTCTTCTCCATGATGGTCATCAGGTCGGCGAGGCACTGGAAGGGATGATAGATCTCGCATTGCATGTTAAGCACAGGCGAGCGCGAGTATTTGGCTACATCGCTGATGTACTTGTTGCCGACCTTCCAATCCACGTGACGGATGGCGATGCCATCGAAGTAGCGGCCAAAGATTTCACCGATTTCAACGGGCGTGTCGCCGTGCGCGATCTGCGTGGACTTGCTTTCGATGAAGGCGGCATGCCCGCCGAGCTGCGCCATGCCCGCCTCGAACGATCCGCGCGTGCGCGTGCTGGAGAAGAAGAACAGCATCGCCAGCACCTTGTCGCGCAGGTAGGGATGCAGTTCGCCCAGCGCGCGTTTGCGTTTCAGGTCGAAGGCCACTTCGAGGACAGTCTCGACTTCCTCCTTGCTGAAATCGAGGTCACCGATCAGGTCGCGGCCGCGTAGATTCGTAATCATCAGTAATCTCCTTCCATGATCTATTCCATGGCTCCAAGCACAAGCGCCAGCAACGCCATCCTCATCACCACGCCGTTGAAGGCCTCCTGCCAGTAACGCGACCAGCGGGTGATGTCCACGTCGGTCGGAATTTCATCCATTCTCGGAAGCGAATGAAGCAGGATGGCATCGGGCCTGGCCTTCTTCTCGAGCAGTTCGCGGGTGATCTTGTAATTGGCGGGCGTGAGACCAACTTCCTTGCCACGCTCATCACGAGACTTGGTGTAATCCGGCTGAACGACAGGCTCGACCAGAATCACATCCGCGTCTGCAATGGCTTTCTCGACATGATCGGCCTCCTTGAAATTCACGCTGTACTGCTTGAGTTCGGCCTTGAACTCATCGGTGAGATTCATATCGGGCGGGGCGACAAACGTGATCGGGCAGTCGAACTGGCTCAAGGCATAACCGAGCGAATGCATCGTGCGCATACGCATGTCGCCGACTGCCAGCCACTTCAAGCCGTCAATGCGGCCCTTCTCGCGCAGGACGGTGTACAGGTCGGTCAGGATTTGTGTAGGGTGCTCGCCCCAACCGTCGCCGCCGTTGATGATCGGCACGCTGGCCCACTTCGCGGCTTCGTGCGGCGCGCCCTGCTGGAAGTGACGCATCACGATCACGTCACCATAGAATTCCAGCATCTTGACCGTATCCTTGATGGACTCCTGATAGAAATCACCAGCGCGGGTCATCTTGGCATCGGAGAAGCCGGTGACGTGCCCGCCGAGGCGGTGCATGGCGGCTTCGTGCGCCAGACGCGTGCGCGTCGAGGGCTGATAGAACGCGGTGACGAGCGTCTTCTCCTTGAGCATGTCCACGTTCTTCCTAGACCTGGCAATTGGCTCCATTTTCTGAGCCACATCGAAGACGTGAAAGAACTCGTTGCGCTCGAATTCCTTGAGCGAAAGAATGTCACGACCGGCAAAACTACGCATATTGAAACTCCTTGTGATTGGTATGGAAAGTACACACGCAGACAGGTACACAACTACCCAGGTCTCATGTATACCTGTTTACATGTTGACTTGTTGACTCAGGATGCCCGGCAGAAGCGCATAGAACTCCGTCGCCGCGACCACCTCACCCAACGGCACATGTTCGTGGCGCATGTGCGCGGTCTTCTCGTCGCCGGGGCCGAAGCCGATGGACGGGATTCCAGCCTTGCCTGCCCAATACGTCCCATTGGTCGAGAAATCCCACGTGCCAAGCGCCCGCTTCTCGCCCCATAATGCTTCGATGGTGCTTTGCCCCGCCTGCGTCAATGGATGCGACTCATCCAACAACCAGGGCGGGTAGAACTTCGATACGGGAAAGACGAATCCCGTATAAGAGGGCGTATCGTAGAACAATTCCTCGACGTGGATTTCGTCCTGCAAATAATCGGGGATCAGCCCCTTGATCTGCGCAATGACCTCATCGCGCGGCTCGTTCAAAGTAATGCGGCGGTCGAGATAGATCGTGAATTGATCCGGCACCGCGTTGATCGAAGCCGTGCGCGCCGAGACATCGGTCACAGCGATGGAGGGATAGCCCTGCACCGGGTGATAGCCCATCCCAAAACGCATCCGACGATCCAACTCGCGGATTTGCGTAATGATGGACATCATCTTGTACACGGCGTTATCGCCCAGGTAGTGCGACGCGGCATGCGCCGAACGTCCATGCGCCGTGATCTTCAACTCTATGCGGCCCTTGTGCCCGCGATAGACCTGCATCTTCGTCGGCTCGCCGATGACCACAAAATCGGGCCGCACCCTGGGATCAGCCTCAACGAAGGAGTTGGGCGCGATACCATCGCACCACTCCTCCATGTTGCCGAAGTAGTAAGCGGTGTAACCATCGAGCAGACCCAGATCGCGGGCGATGGCCAGCCCATAGACCATGCCGGGTGTACTTCCCTTTTCGTCACACGCGCCGCGCGCATACAGGATTCCGTTCTCGACCCTGCCCTGGAACGGATCCCATTCCCATTCGCCTGGATCGCCCACGCCCACCGTATCCACATGCGAGTCGTAGACGATGACGCGCTTTCCGTTTCCAATTCGTCCGAGGATGTTGCCCATCTTGTCGAAGCGGACCTCCTCGAAGCCGAGCCTCGTCATCTCCGCGCCGATGCGCTCGCCAACCGTCTTCAACTGCCCATCCATGCTGGGGATGGCGACAATGTCCAGCAGAAACTGGATGATCGCCTCTCGGTTCCGTTCGACTTCACTTTTAATTTTCTGAATTATCACATGAACCTCATAAGGAAAAAACTAGCCATGGGAGTCCAACGTCTCCTGACGCTGGACTCCGCCATGGCTTTCTTTACCCGTTCCCTACGCGGCGCACCACGTGGAAGTTGAAATAGCCGGGGATGAAATAACTGAACGTGAAAGACACAACCCTGCCGTTTGCATCATAGATCTGCGAATTGAAATGCAGTAACACATCGTCGCGTTGGATCTCGAGGGCGCGGGCCACGTCGGCCGGCGCGCCGATGGCACTAATGTTGGTTCGGGCGGTCGTCAGGGAATCGCCGCGCGCCAGCAAAAAGTCCAGGACCGAACCGCCGAAGTCGGATTGCAGTTCCTCGGCGCGCAGGTATTCCTCGGGCAGGTTGTCCACCAGATACGCCACCGGCCGGGTCCCCGCCCGCATCACGCGGCGGACGCGCGTCATGCGCGAGGCCAGCGGAACACCCAGACCGCGGGCATGCTCCCCGTCCGCGTATAGCCGTTCGATGTGAACGTCGCTGACCGAGATTTCCAGGTTCATGCGGCGGGCCATCGTCTCGAGGCTTTCAAGTACCTCGAGGCCGCTGTCCATCACAGGCACCTGCCCGACCACGAACGTCCCCGCGCCCTGCCGGCGGCGAATGCGACCCTGCGTCTCGAAGGTGCGCATGGCCTCGCGCAGGGTGGCGCGCGAGACGCCCATGCGCTGGGCCAGTTCAGGCTCGGAGGGCAGGCGCGCCCCGGGCGCGGAATTGGCAATCAGCACCGAAAGTTCGGCCTGCAGTTTTTGAAATGGAAAGTGGGCCATGGTTACTCCAGCACGGGCACGAAATCAAATTTATTCACATCCACCAGCCCCTTGTCGGTGATCCGCAATTCGGGGATGACGGCCAGCGCCAGCAGGCTCAACTGCATGTTCGGATTGTTGAGCATGCAGCCGCAGGCGCGGAACCCTTCCAGAACGGACTCGGCCTTGCGCGCCACAACGCCTGCCTCTTCTGTGGACATCAGGCCGGCGATGTTCAACTCGACCAGGCCGATAACCTTCCCATCCTTGACGACAACCTGCCCGCCTCCGCAACCCGCGAGACGATTGGCCGCCTCCGCCATGCAAGCCTCGTCCGTGCCGACGACGATCATGTGGTGGCTGTCGTGTGCGACCGTGGAGGCAACGGCACATTTCTCTTTGAAGCCGAACCCGCTTACCAGACCGACCGTCACGCCACCCGTGCCCTTGTGACGTTCCACCAAAGCGATCTTGGCGAGGTCGCGGGCCATATCAACTTTAATCTCACCGTCCGCAGGATGAACATCAACTTTCAGGTGGCGCGTCGGCGCCTGATTCTCGATCACGCCGATCACGTTGGCCTTGTACTTGACACGATCATCGTCCGCTTGGAGCACGAAATCGGCGGACTTCATCTTTCGCTTCAGGTTGACCGAATTGGTCGCCCATTTGGGATACGAGAAGTTCGGCAGGCCCACCAGCCATTTTCCATGCTGGGCGATCACCTCGCCGCGGGCAATGACCATATCTGCACGGAAATTACGCAGGTCTTCCACCAGCACAATATCGGCCCAGCGGCCCGGAGCAATCATGCCGATCTCGCGCGTCAGGCCGAAGTGCTCGGCGGTATTGATGGTCGCCATCTGGATGGCGGTCATCGGGTCGAGGCCCTCGGCGATGGCGTGCCGCAGGACGCGGTCCATGTGGCCGCCTTCGGAAATGGTCTGCGCATGCGAATCGTCCGTGCAAAGGATGAAGCGGTGCGGGTCGAGTTTCATCTTCGTGATGGCTTTGACCTGCGCGGCTACATCGTGCCAGGCCGAGCCGTAACGCAGCATGGGCTTCATGCCCTGGCGCACGCGCGCAATGGCATCCTCGGTGCGGGTGCCTTCGTGATCGTCCTCCGCGCCGCCCGCGGCGTAGCCGTGGAAGGGCAGACCCAGGTCGGGCGAAGCATAATGCCCGCCAATCGTCTTGTTCGCGGCGCGGGTGGCGGTCATCTCGGCCAGCATCTTATCGTCCGCGCCGATTACGCCAGGGAAGTTCATCATCTCGCCGAGTCCGATGATGCCGGGCCAGGTCATGGCTTCGGCGACCTCCTCGGGTCCGATGGATGCGCCCGGCGTCTCCAGCCCCGGCGCGGAGGGGACGCATGACGGCATCTGCACCCACACGTGGATCGGCTGTTTGGCCGCCTCGTCCACCATCAGCTTGACGCCCTTGAGCCCGAAGATATTCGCCATTTCGTGCGGGTCAACGAACATGCCGGTCGTGCCGCGCGGGGCGACGGCGCGCACGAACTCGGTCACCGTGACCATGCCCGACTCGACATGCATGTGCGCGTCGAGCAGGCCGGGCACGAGGTACTTGTTGTCGGCGTCAATCACGATCGTATCCTTCCCGACCGTGTGGCTGGCGTCCCAGCCGACGAAGGCGACGCGGCCGTCTCGAATGGCGACTTCCGCGCCGTTCAGGATTTCGCCCGATTGCACACACACCCACTGACCATTGCGAATGACAAGGTCGGCGGGTTTGCGGCCCATGGCAACGTCAACGAGGTTCTTCGTAAGTTTGATGGCTGAGGGCATAAGTTCTCCGTTGAAAGGTTGGAACGTTGAAACACTCTAACTTGCTAACAGTCTTTTTGCCGCTTTGTTATGTCTCTCGATCAACTTGCCTTCATCAACAGGAACCAACCGACCTTCTTTCACAATAAACCTGCCGCCGACCACCGTGTAATCCACGCGGACGGGTTGACCGAAGACAACCGCCGAAACAGGATCGTGCATCCCGGTGAACTCGAGTCGATTCAAATTAACGGCAAAGAAATCGGCGCATTTGCCAACTTCGAGCGAGCCGATGTCCCTGCGGCCCAAAACGGCCGCGCCGCCGCGCGTTCCCAAATACAAGGCTTCGCGGGCAGTCATGAGTTTGCGATTCGGGTCATTGGAAAGTGAATAACCTGTAATCCCCTCTTTCACACGTGATAGCAACATCGCGTTACGAACCTCAGCCAGCAGATGCGATCCATCGTTGGAGGCGGAACCGTCCACGCCGAGGCCGACGTTGACGCCCGCCTGTCGGTATTCCTTGACCGGAGCAATCCCTGAGGCAAGCCGCATGTTCGATGCCGGACAGTGCGCCACGCCGCATTGGTGTTTGGCGAAGACTTGAATCTCCTCATCGTTGACCCACACCGCGTGCGCGAACCACACATCGTCACCGACCCAGTCCACGGCCTGCATGTAGCCGACGGGACGATGTCCGAATTTCTGGAGACAGAACTGCTCCTCGTCTTCGGTCTCAGCCAGATGGGTATGTAAATGCACGCCATACTCGCGCGCCAGCGTGGCGGATTGTTTCATCAACTCGCCAGTGACCGAGAACGGCGAGCAGGGTGCAAGCACGATCTGGGTCATCGCGCCGGGTTTCGAGTCGTGATATTGCTGGATGAGACGCTGGGAGTCCTTGAGGATGGAGTCCTCACTGTCCACAACGGAATCAGGCGGAAGTCCGCCTTTCGATTCGCCGAGACTCATCGAGCCGCGCGAAGCGTGCAGGCGCAGTCCGATCTCTTTGGCGGCGGCAATCTCATCGTCGAGTTTTGAACCGTTCGGAAAGAGGTAGAGATGGTCGGAGGCGGTTGTGCATCCCGATAGGGCCAGTTCGGCGAGGGCGGTCTGAGTCGAGGTGAAAATGTCGTCAGGAGTCAGGCATGCCCAGATGGGATAGAGGGTCTTGAGCCAGTTGAAGAGGTTGGCATCCTGTGCGGCAGGGACGGCGCGGGTGAGGGTCTGGTAGAAGTGATGGTGCGTGTTGACCAGCCCGGGCAGGAGGAGGTGCCCCTTGAGATCGAGCACTTCATCGGCAGTGGTGGGCAGTTCGCCCGCCGGGCCGACCTGCTCGATAAAGCCGTCACGAACAAAAAGACCACCCTCGGGTATCTCCCGCTGGTGGTCGTCCATGGTGACGATATAAGCGTTTTTGATGAGCAGGCTGGTCATTTGGACAAAGTTTATCAGATCACAAATTGTCTGACAACTTTATCCATAGTGTAGCAAAAAAACAGGAGGATGTCAACAAGGACCGAATGTCGGGGTGCGTCCACCATACATAACAGAGAATAAAGGAAGGCAATGAGCGGCAGTGTTGTATGGAGGATATCGCTGTTTGATCCATTGACGCTGGTTGTAACAATTATAAACCATTGGCTTCCCACGATTGAAGCCCGCTTTCATTTGATACAAGTCCGCTCGCAGTTTGGACACTTCGTTCCGCTATTTTGCTCACCCCCAGGGGGATTTTGTTTCCTCTCCTCGCGTGCTATACTGGCCTCGAGGGCAACCGCTTCTCTGTCCACGCGAAAGGAGGGCAGATATGAGGAGCCGCGTACTTTGGGTCTTGATTACGTTTCTCGTGGGGAGTTGTACACCGTCAGCCACTTCCATTCCGACTGTGACATTCACAGCCACGGTCAGCGAGCCAACCCCGACCATCTCACCCACCGCGACCAGCCTCCCGCCGAGTGAAGTGGCTTACTATCACATCCGCATCGAATATTCGACCACCTCGGACTGGTCCACGCTGGACTGGCTCACGCCCGGATATGTGCTTGCCATACGGGCCATGTCCGTGACGGGCGAGCAGATCCACACCGAGACGAGCGTCGAGCGGCTGGCGCTCAACCAAACGCTGGAGAACGCGCAGGCGGGCAGAAGCATATCCATGAAGGTGGATTTCGCCCTCGCGCCCGAAGCGCTGGATCAGCCGCTGGAGTTCCTGCTCCAAAAAGGCGCGTTGAACTCGAGCACGATACGTCTCTATCAAATCGTCGAAGGGGAGGAAAAACTCATCCAGAAAATTGACCACCGCGGCGCGGTCCAGAGCGACCCGGGATTGAATCCGCTGGAGTTCTCGGTGGACCTGTCCCCGCTTGGGGAAGCGCCGCCCATTCACGCGCAGGTCCGAATCTCGGGGCGCGAAAAATTGGTATGGGCTTTTTACTATCCCTGGTATCACATGGACAGTTGGACCTACTGGTTGAAGGATCATCCCCTCGAGTGGTACGAATCAGGAGACAGGGAGGTCATCCTCCGTCACGTCGAGCAGGCACAGGGCGCGGGGATTGACGGCTTCATCTCCTCGTGGTGGGGCCCGGGCAGTGACACCGACCAGAACCTCGAGAAACTGCTCGAGATCGCCGATGCGAATGATTTTTGGGTGACGATCTATTTCGAAACCCTGGCAGGGCCCGACGGAGCGCCGCTCGATGAAACGAAGATTTACGAATGGCTGGCCTTCGCCATCCAAAAATACCGCGACCATCCCGCGTTCTTCAAAGTGGACGGCAAGCCGCTGATCGTCATCTGGGCTTCCAATACAGTGCCGTTGGAGACGTGGAAACAAGTTTTTGAAAAACTGCGCACACAGGGATTGGACGCTGTGTATCTCGCCATGGGCTACAACTTGAGCAATCTGGAGGTCTTCGACGGTCTGCACGACTATGGCGTTTTCACCAACGCCGATCTGGCACAAACCTACCTCACGACCGCACAGGCCGTCCGCTATTACACCCTGCTGGCCGATGAACCCATGCCCAAGATCTGGGTGGCTACCGTCCAGCCCGGCTACGACGATACCCTGCAACCCTCGCGTGAAGGCCTTGTAAAAGAACGAGAGGACGGCGATTATTATCGTTTCACCTGGGAGGCCGCCATTCAGAGCGATCCCGATTGGGTGTTCATCACCACGTGGAACGAGTGGTGGGAACACACCCACATCGAGCCGGGCGAATTGTATGGTGACCAATATCTGCAGATTACGCGTGAATACGCGGATCGCTGGAAAGGAAAATGAGGCGCGAACTTCGCATGGTTCCCTTTATAATCACGACATGCCCACACGAATCCCCCTGACCCTCCCCCTCCTTCTCATTCTTTTGACCGCCTGCTCGTCCCAGACTGCACCGACGGTTGCCCCCGCCACCGACGCCTCGTTTACGCTCAGCGCGCCATCCGCGACCGTCACGGCCACCGCGTCCCTTATCCCCTCCTCCCCTACTCCCTCTCCCACCTTCACCAACACACCCGCACCAACCGAAACGCCGACTTCGACTCCCATTCCTACAGTCGAATCCCTCAAGGCGCGCGTCACCGCGGACCTGCTCTCCTGCCGCTACGGCCCGGGCGCGGAATATCTTTATCTCTACGGCCTGCGCGGCGGTGCGAACATCGTCCTCATCGGCCGCACGGACGGCAACAACTGGGTCTGGGTGGAAGGAAAGAACAAGTGCTGGGTCAACGCGAAATTCATCGAGATCGAAGGCGATAAGAATATGTTGCCGGTCGTTTATCCCGGCCTCGCGAAATTGCCCGTCTCGCCCTACTATCCGCCGACCGTTGTCTTGAGCGCCACGCGCGACCAGAACCTCGTCACCGTCCGCTGGCTGGAAGTGCCCATCAGCCCGGGCGATTATGAGGATGAGTCCATGTTCACGTACATCGTCGAGGTCTGGCGGTGCGAGGGCGGACAGGTGATCTTCGATCCGCTCGCGACGAACGAAGCGGCCATCACATTCGTGGACGAGGCAGGTTGTTCACAGCCCTCGCACGGCCGCGTCTTCGTGCAGGAGAAACACGGCTTTGCAGGGCCTGCCGAGATTCCCTGGCCGTAAAAATCTCTGCCGCGGAGTTCACGAATTGGCGCGGAATCCGCGGCGAAGCATGGTTTTCTCAAAGCAGGTGGACGCCTTTTCACCTTCGTGCCGTGGCTCAACGCGAATTGTGCGAGGGAACGCATGACACGAATTTTTAATGACACTACGCAAAACGTCCCGAGGGTTCTCGTGAATTGAGTTCGGTTTTTACCCGAACCTTCGGGACGGTGCGCAGCATCGGTTAATGAGTCCATTCGCGCCATTCGCCTTTTCGCGGCGTTCGCGTTGAAGAACTTTCGACTTTGACCAGGCCCTGCGCGGCGAGGAACCCCCGCCTTGACATCCTCCCCACAATCAAGTATCGTATTGCTCACTTCTATTATTTCAGCAGTCACGCTCTCCCCCCCACCCGCTCGACTCCTGAAGACAAGGAAATATTGTGAACTTCAACCAGTTTAATCTGGATTCCCGCCTGTTAAAAAATGTTCAGCGTGCAGGTTTCGAATCCCCCACTCCCATTCAGGAGCAGGCTATCCCTGCCCTGCTGGCAGGACACGACCTGATCGGCACCGCGCAGACCGGGACCGGCAAGACCGCCGCCTTCGTCCTGCCGATTTTGCATAAACTGCTGAACGGACCGCGCAGCCGTTCGCGCGCCCTGATCGTCACGCCGACGCGCGAACTGGCCGAACAGATCCACCAGGTCGTGCGCGAACTCGGCGCGGGGACGGGCATCCGTTCAGCGACGATCTATGGCGGAGTCGGTATGGGGCCGCAGGTCAACGCGCTGCGCAACGGCGTGGAGATTCTCGTCGCCTGCCCGGGCAGGCTGCTCGATCACATTGACCAGGGCAACGCACGTTTAAACGGGATCGAGTTCCTCGTCCTGGACGAAGCGGACCGCATGTTCGATATGGGCTTCCTGCCCTCCGTCCGTAAGATTCTTACCCACATCCCGTCGCAGCGTCAGACCATGTTGTTCTCGGCTACTTTCCCATCCGAAGTCGAAAAACTGGCTGCGCAGACATTGAAGAATCCGAAGCGCATCGCGGTCGGAATTGCCCGCCCGGCGCATACAGTGGCACACGCGTTGTTCCCTGTTGCGAAGCATCTCAAGACCCGGCTGTTGCTCAAACTGCTCTCACAGACCGAGACCGACTCGGTGCTGATCTTCACACGCACGCGTCATCGCGCCCATAAACTGGCGCAGCAGATCGGACGCGAAGGTTACAAGGTCGCCAGCCTGCACAGCGACCGCACACAGGGACAGCGCCAGAGCGCGCTCAACGGCTTCAAAGACGGCCGTTACCGCATCATGGTGGCCACCGACATTGCGGCGCGCGGCCTGGATGTGGAGAGCATCTCGCACGTGATCAACTTCGACATGCCCGATACCGCCGACGCATACATCCATCGCATCGGCCGCACCGGCCGCGCCGAACGCACGGGCGACGCCTTTACGCTGGTCACACCCGATGACGATGACATGATTCGCTCCCTCGAAAAGATCATGAAGCAGACGTTGCCGCGCAAGACCTTCGCCGATTTCGATTACAACGCGCCCGCGCCGGTTGTACCGCGCAGCCAGGTTCCCACGCCGCGCGGCCCCAAGCCCATGCACCGCGAACCGCACCGCCGCCCGAGTCATCACCCGCGCCAGAAATAAATTCTCCGTCCCGCCGATTGGCGGGACGATTATTTCACAAGTAAAATAAAGTATGCGGATGTACGACCTGTGCCTCGCCTGGAACTGGGAGCACGACGCCGACTTCGTCAACCTGTTGAACGAGGCGTGCGCGGCGCGCGGGCTGACCCTGCTCTCCGTCTCGCCGCACAATCTGACTGAGAGCCTCTCGCGTCTCGCGGGACGAGAACTTGGATTCCGCACCTATTTGGATCGCGCCTCTGAGGCCGACCCCGCCTACCTGCCGCTGGCGCAGTGGGCCGTGACACTCGGCGCGTACCGCCTCAACCCGCGCGAACTTGCCAACCGCGTCTACGACAAGGCCGCACTGCACCTGGCCTTCCTCGGAGAAGGCATTCCCACGCCGCACACTATCATCTTTCCTTCTTTTCACGATGAGCCTGCGCCCCTCCCCATCGACCTTTCGCCGCTCGGCAGATGTTTCGCGGTCAAGCCTGCACTGGGCGGCGGCGGCGAGGGCGTTGTGACAGAAGTCTGCAGTTTCGAGCAATTCCTGGCCGAGCGGCGCACGTTCCCGGAACAAAAATACCTGTTGCAAGCGCACGTCACGCCGCGCAAAGTGGATGGACTGCCGGCATGGTTCCGCGTCATCTACTGCTTCGGGGAAATCCATCCATCGTTCTGGAACACGCGCACACACGTTTACACGCCGCTCACGGCTGAGGCAGAGACTCGGCTTGGGCTGGGCGGCCTGCGCGAGGTCACGAAACGAATCGCCCGCGTCTGCCGCCTCGATGTATTCTCCACCGAGATTGCATTGACCGAGGAGGATCATCTCCTCGTCGTGGATTACGTCAACGACCCGATTGACCTGCGCCTGCAATCCCGCGCCGTGGACGGAGTCCCAGATGAGATCGTCAAAGACATCGCGGCGAGAATTGCCGACGCCGCACAAAAAACCTCGGACAGGGTTTAGCCCGCCCGAGGTTTTTACATCCATGTGCCGCTTTAGTGGTGGTGACCTGCCTGATGCGCGTGACCGTGCGCCTTTTCCTCGTCGGTTGCAGCGCGCAACGCCACCACCTTGACGTTGAAGTGCAGTTCCTTGCCCGCCAGCGGATGATTCATGTTCAGGCGGACTTTCTCACCCTCCACGCTCTCGACCCGCGCATACAACGGCTGACCATTTTTGTCGCTGAGTTCCATTTCGAGCCCGACCTGGATCGGCATGTCATCTGGAAAATCCCCGCGGGCCACATCCATGAAAGCCTGCGGATTCATCTCACCGTAACCGTCCTGCGCGGCGACGATCACGTCCCGGCTCTCGCCGACCGCCATGCCCGTCAACTGGCTCTCGAGGCCGGAGATGATGTTCCCCGCGCCGTGCAGGTACTGCAATGGCTCCCGTCCTTCCGAAGAATCAAGTATCTGGCCATCCACCCGCAGGGTGTAGTCCATCGAAACCACCTGGCCGTCGGTCACTGTCATCTCGTTCATCTTTGTCTCCTTTAACCTGACTAGACGCCAGGAATGTGCCCGATTGTACCCTGTCTTGCAACAAAAAATCCCGCGCGAGGCGGGACTTTTTGTTTCGATGGTTGTTTACGGGTCCTGAATCTGCGCGGCGCGCAGGGTGTTCTTCATCAGCATGGCGATGGTCATCGGGCCGACGCCGCCGGGGACGGGAGTGATGAACCCCGCCACTTCCCTGGCCTCGTCGAAGTTGACGTCGCCCACGAGGCGGTAACCGCTCTTCTTGGTCGCGTCCGGCTTGGAGTTGATGCCCACGTCAATGACCGCCGCACCGGGCTTGATCCAATCGCCGCGCACCATTTCCATCTTGCCGATGGCCGCGATGAGAATGTCCGCCTGGCGGACAGTGCCCGCCAAGTCTTTCGTGCGCGAATGGCAGACCGTCACGGTGGCATTCTTTCCGATCAGCAACAGCGCTGCGGGCATGCCCACGATGTTCGAGCGCCCCAGCACCACCGCGTTCGCGCCCTCGATTTTCACTCCGGCCTGTTCGAGCAGGTAGATGCAGCCATACGGCGTGCAGGGAACGAACAAGGGCTCGCGTCCCTTTTGCGCCAGGCGGCCGATGTTGATGGGCGAGAATCCGTCCACGTCCTTTTCGATGCTGATGAGTTGCAGGACGCGCTCCTCGTTCAGATGAGAGGGAAGCGGCAATTGAACAAGAATGCCATTGACTTTCTTGCTCTTGTTCAACTTCTTGATGAGTTTTTCCAGCTCCTCCTGCGTAATATCCGCAGGCAGGTGATGGCTGATCGAACCCATGCCGAGTTCGGCGCAGGCTTTCTGCTTGGCCGAGACGTAAGTGGCCGAGTCGACGCGGTCGCCGACCAGCACTGTCGCCAGCGTCGGCTTGGGCTTGCCCGCCGCGATGCGTTTGGCAACTTCGGCCGCGACATTGTCGCGCACCTGTTGTGCGATCAGTTTTCCGTCAATGAGTTGTGCGGTCATGGCTGCTCTCCCGAATGGTGGTATCCAATATTGTTATGGTGATTATACGATTCCGCCCCTCCGCGAGATAGTGACACATGACATGTAAATTTTGGGATTTAATCCAATCGGAATGAGACGTTCAACCCACCACCGCGCCCATTACCCCATCGTGCGCCGCCGCCTCCAGCCGCACCTGCGAAACCTCGTTCCAAAGCGGTTGCGTCGTGTAAGCCGCCACGCGCAGGTAGGTATCCGTAAGGCCGCTCATGCGCCAGCCCTGCGGTCCGTTTTCGAGGGCCGATTCCCACAACACAGGCAGGACGCGACCAAGGAAACGCGCGCGATACCTCTGCGCCGAAAGACCGAACGCCTCGCGCAAGATGGCATTGCGCCTCCTGCGCACCTCCATCGGAACGTGGTTCCTCATGCGCGCCGCGGCCGTACCGGGGCGGGATGAATAGGTGAAGACGTGCCCACCCGCGAAATCCATTTCTTGGACAAAAGCCAATGTCTCGGCAAACTCGTCCTCCGTTTCGCCGGGAAAGCCTGCGATTACATCGGTGGTAATGGCGACCTCGGGCATGACCGCGCGCGCCGCCGCGACCAGGCCGCGGAACGACTCGGGCGTGGTTTTGCGTGCCATGCGCCTCAAAACGGACCTCGAGCCGGATTGCAGGGGCAGGTGCAGATGCCTGCACAGACGCGCGTCCCGCCACAGCGAAAAGAAGTCCGCGTCGAGGTCCCAGGGTTCGAGCGAGGACAGGCGCAGGCGTGGCGTTTCGGTCTCGTCGAGGATGGCGCGGATCAGGTCGCGTAAATGGAAATCGAAATCCTGTCCCCACGAGCCAAGATGCACACCGGTCAAAACGATCTCTTTGGTGCCACCCGTTAGCGCGGCGCGAATATCGGATAACACGTCCGCCATCGGCCGCGAGCGACCCGATCCGCGCGCCGCGGTCGTGATGCAAAAGGTGCAGGCGTTGTCGCATCCATCCTGCACTTTGATGAAGGCACGCGTGCGGCGATGCAGACCGGGCAGGGGTTCGCGGGCAAGAGGTTCGAGGTCGAATTTCGCAAATGGCAAATCGAGCAAATCAGTGACCAGCGAGTCTTTTTTCTGGTTGTGCACTACCCGCTTCACGCCCGGCAAGGCGGCGGCCTGTTCGGGCTGGAGAGTCGCCCAACAGCCGGTGACCACCACCTCGTCCGCGCCGAGGCGGGCGGCCTGCCTGACCCGTTGCCGTGAATCGGACACGGCCTCCCCCGTCACCGCGCAGGTGTTGACCACCGCGAGGTCGGCTTCACCCGGCGCGGCGGCAATCTCGTGTCCCGCGGCGCGGAACTGGCGCGCCATGGCTTCGATCTCGGATTGGTTGAGGCGACAACCGACAGTATCAAGATAGACTTTCATAGCATGTGGACTCGGACGGCCCGCCGTCCATCGTCGGTTTTGTACTTCTCCAAAATTAATCTGACAAATCTGTCTCTCGCACCGAGCGGACACTGAGCGAAGGCGAAGTGGAAGACGAAGCGCAGGTTTCATGCAACACCGCGTCTCGTCTACGTGGATGCAGCGCCCTTCGGCTTCGCTCAGGAGCATCCCCTCCGCTTGACGCGGTGCTATTTCAGGTTTAATTGTTAATCTTCAAAACTGACGACTCCAAATCAGGGCTGAATCACAATAAACTTGTCGAAGATGATGTCCGCGCCGGGCTGGTCGAACGTGCCCGCCAAGAGACCGACGTCGCCGCTCGGCAGGGTCGTATCCTGCGCCTGCGCCACCTGGAACCCGTTGATGTAAAACGTGAGTTGACTGCCGACGCAATCTGCACGCAAGTGGTTGATGGCGAGACCGGTGTGAATCGTAGCCGAGACCTGCATCTGCTCCTGTCCGAGCAAAGTGACCTGCTCCCCGTTCACCCTGCCGACGGCGTAATAGCCGTCACTGCTGATGACGAAGAAGTAGTATTGCTCGCCGTTCACGCGGCAGACGAGGCCGGCGCGGTTCTCGTCCGGCCCGTTGAGGCGGGCGGTGTCCACTTCGATGCGCACGTCGGTGAATTGCTTCCCCGGCGTGGACCAGAAATTGTAATCGGGCGCGTTGACTACGATGCGGAACACACCGCCGTCGTAGTCCATGATGCCGCCGTCCGCGGCGACGCGGTCCCAGCCGGTCAACAGGCTGTCGAATTCGTCCTGGAACAGGACTGTGCCGGAGGGCGCGGCGGTCGGCGCGCGGGTGGGAGTGGAGGACAGGCCGGGCACCGCGCAGGCAAGACCGGCAAGGAGAAGAACGGTCATAGAGAGCACAAGGCGAGAGAAGCGCATGGAGTTGATTTTATCAAATAGTGGCGGCTTACGGAAAATATTGCGCCAGCAGTTGCGCCGCGAATTGACCGATCTCGCCTCCGTCCAGGTCGCGGGCGCGGACGAGGTGTTCGCGGGCTGTTTCCCATTCACTGCGCTGGAGGTAAACCATCGCCAAGTGCAGGTGCGCGGCCGCTAGGTCAGGATCGAGCCGCAGGGCATCCTGAAAATTCAATTCCGCCTGACTGACCAGCCCGACCGCGAAGTGTGCCTGTCCGAGCGTGTCGTAAGACAAAGCACTCTCTGGATCGAGATCGAGAGCGAGGAACGCGGCGGGCAGTCCCACCTCCTGCACAAGCATGTTGTATTGCACACAGAAGGCTGAGAGCAGCCGCCAATAGACGGGATCATCGGGATCGAGATTGGCGGCCTGCTGATAGGCGGCCAGAGCGGGCGGCAGGTCGCCGTAGGCGGCATAGGCTTCACCGAGCGCGGCCAGCATGGCGGGGTTTTCAGGGTCGAGCCGCGCGGCGGCCTCGAATTCGACCAACGCCTTTCGAGGTTCGCCCGCGCGCTTCCAGTGCAGGCCAAGGAGAGACCGGATCACAGCCGACTGCGGGTCGAGTCCCCTGGCGCGTTCGAGTTCTGCGAGGCCATCTTCGCCAAGCTGACCACGCGCCTCGCCCAGCCAGGCCCAGCCCTCCGCGTTTCGCGGATCCACCTGTGTGGCGCGTTGCAGTAAATCAACAGCCAGTTCCCATTCGTTGACCAGTCCCAGTCCGCGCGCGAGGATGACCAGCCGCCGCGACTCGTCTGCTTCGAGCGAGGCCAGGTTCAGCGTCGTCCGCAACGTCTGAACTGCGGGATCGAACGCCGGGTCGAGGCGCGCCGCGGACATCAGTTCGGATACGGCGCGGCCGGTGTCCGAAAGAATGAGCAACAACCCGAGGCGGTAATGGGAGGGCGCGTGCTCTTCCAGAGTCAGCAGGTGCGTCAGGGACTCTTGTTCCGCGGCGCGGTCCCTTTGCAGGCGGGCGGCGAGTGCAAGACGATAAAAGAACAGTGTGTAATCGGGATATGCCTGCGAACCTTCGTTCCATGCGGACTGCGCGCCGGCAACATCATCCTTCTCCCAACGCGCGAGTCCCAAAAAGTCCCAGCCCTGAGGCGTTGAGATGGCATCGCGGGCGTAGGCGGCCTCCAGCAACGCAAGAGCCCTATAGCCTTCATCGTTCAGGTAAGCGGACAGTCCCGCCCATTCCCACAGGTCCGCGCGCCAGGGAAGTAATCGCGCGGCGCGCTCGTACTTGGCGGCGGCAGTGGAATAGTCCGCAGATTGATACGCCTGCCCGGCGCGCCGGAGGGAGGCGTAACCGGTCGCGACCGGCGGCGCGGCAACCAGCCCGAGCACGGCGGTCAGGATCAGCATCCGGGCGAGAAACGATTTCACAACGACATTATACGAGGGAAGCAGTCATTCAGTGTGTTCGGAGTCCAGCATCTGGAGATGTTGGACTCCGTCTATCCTGACAAGTCCATTGCCGCAGGTACGGAGCCAAGCGAAAAGCAGTATAATCGTCCCGATGGATTCGTTCTTCGGACAATATTTTTCCATGCTCACGGCTCCGCCGGGCAATCTGCTCTATCATCTCGTGCTGATCTTTTCCATTGCCGGCGCCCTGCAATCGGCCTTCAACCACTGGCGCACGAGCGCGTTCCCGCAGGCGCGCCGCACCATGCTCGGCCTGGGGATATTGCTCCTGGCGCAATTCATTCTTTTCATCATCAGCGGCCTGGGCTGGCAGGGACTGCTCAATTCGGAAGTGATGCTCCCGCCGCTCGACCGGGCCTTCTCGGTGCTGGGCATTCTGTGGATCACCTGGCTGTGGGCTTTCCCCGAACCCAGCCGCGCCGCCGATTCTGCCGTGGCCTTGTTGACCTTGCTGGTCGCCACCGCCATGACGCTCAGTTTCGCGGTTTGGATGGCCGAACTGGCGGCCACTCCCTTCAACGCAACATTCCAGGACTTCATCTGGCAGGCGGGCTCGATGGGCCTGATCCTGCTCGGCGCGATGATCCTGCTCGTCCGCCGCCCGAACGGATGGGCCAACGGACTGGCCGCGCTCGGCCTGCTGTTCCTCGGTCACGCCGCGCACCTGTTCAGCGACCGCACACAGGGCGATTTCCCCGGCGCGGTGCGGCTGGCCATCATCGCCGCCTATCCCGTTCTATTCACGCTTCCCCAGCGATTCCCCGCGCCGGTCAGCCAGCCGACTTCGATCAAACAGGAAACCTCGGTCCCGGAGAGACGGCGCTACAGCACGGACCCGAAGACCTTCCACGCCATGCTCAATCTGGCCGCAGAGACCAACCCCACCAAGACCAGCCAGGCCATCACGCGCGCCATCGCGCAGACCATGCTGGCGGATCTGTGCTTCCTCATCTTCCTCACCGATCACAAAAACCAACTGGTCATCGCCGCAGGCTACGACCTGATTCGCGAAGAACCGCTCGAAGGCGGCGCGCTGAACAAGACCGAGATCCCCATGCTCGCGGGCGCCATCCAGCGCGGGCGTCCGTTAAGACTGCCGGCCAGCGGCACCTCCGCCGACATCAAGGGCCTGGGCGATATGCTCGGGCTGGGCAACCCCGGCAACCTGTTGAGCGTGCCCATGCTCACAGCGGAGAAAGAATCCATCGGCGGCGTCCTCCTGCTCTCGCCGTATTCCAGCCGCGTCTGGTCCGCGGAGGATCAGGCCTTCCTTGCCAACATCGCCACCTCGCTGGTCACCATCGTCCAGCGCAGCCAGCAATTGAACACGCTCCAGCAGAAGGAGCAAACCACCCAACAGGCGCTGGAACAGGCCCGCACTCAATTAGCCGAGTATCAGAAGAAAAACAAGGAACTGACCGCGCAACTCGAAGAGGCGCTCCAGGCGCCCCGCGCCGATCCCGCGGCGCAGAAACTGATCGAGCAACTGCAAAAAGATAACGAGGCCCTGCTCGCCCGCAAGACCGGCCGCCGCGAAGACAGCCAGGTGGAAAAAGAACTGCGCATGACCCTCGAAGAGACCGCCCGCCTGCAAAATCAACTCGCCGAGGCCAACATGCGCATCACCGAACTCGAGAAGGGACAGAAGGCCTCGCGCTCGAACGAGCAGGCCGAAGTGGTCGCGTCCATTTCACAGGAACTGCGCCAGCCCATGTCCTCGGTGGTCGGCTACGCAGACCTCCTGCTGGGTGAATCGGTGGGCATCCTCGGCGCGCTCCAGCGCAAGTTCGTCGAACGCATCAAGGCTTCCACCGAACGCATCGGCGCGTTGATTGACGACCTGATCCAGGTCACCACCATGGAAAGCGGGCTGGCCGACCTCAAGCCCGAACCCGTTGACCTCAACCTGATCATTGACAACGCCATGACCTACACCAGCAGTCAGGTGCGCGAGAAGAACATCACCCTGCACCTCGACCTGCCCAAGAAGATCTCCGCCATCTACGCCGACCGCGAGGCGCTCCAGCAAATCCTCATTCACTTGTTGCAAAACGCCGGGGCGGCCACACCGGTCGAAGGCAAGATCACCCTGCGGGTCCAGACCAAGACCGAGGACAAGCAGGATTACGTCCTCATCCAGGTGACAGACAGCGGCGGAGGCATCCCCGCCGAAGACCTGCCGCGCGTCTTCACTCGTTTGTATCGCGCCGACAACGTCCTGATCCAGGGCGTCGGCGATACGGGCGTGGGACTCTCCATCGCCAAAACCCTGACCGAAGCCCAGCACGGCCGCATCTGGGTGGACACCGACCCGGGCGCCGGTTCGACCTTCAGCGTGTTACTGCCCATCGCCACCGACCCGATGTCACTCGCGCAGGCCAAGGGAGAGTAGGATATGCAAGCCCTGCGTCAACTGGGCGGCGGCATCCTCATTGGCATCCTTTCGCTCGTAGTAGTGATTGGCGGCAGTTCACTGGCCCTGGCCGAAGGCTACATCGGCCTGCCGCCCACACCGACACAAACCGCCTCAGCCACCAGTCCCTTCCCGCCCACACCGACGGTCAGCGGTCCGGCGATTGAGCCATCCCCAACCATTGTTCCGACATTAACCAACACACCCGTTCCACCCACCACCTGCCCGCCGCCGTCGGGCTGGGTGCTGGTCACGATACAGGTGGGGGATACGCTCCAGTCGCTCGCGGCGCGCTACCGGACCACGCCCGAACTGCTCGCGGCCGCCAACTGTTTATTCTCCACCGAACTCCTGCCGGGCTACGGCATGTACGTCCCTCCCACAGCGCCGACCGTTCCTCCGGTCGCGTGCGGCGCGCCGCCGGGCTGGATTCAATACACCGTCCAGCCGGGCGACAACCTCTACCAGATCAGCCTGCGCTATGGCATCACCGTCCCGCAATTGAAACAGGCCAACTGTCTCACGAGCGACATCATCAACGTCGGCCAAAAACTCTGGGTCCCGAACGTGCCGACCATCACGCCGCCGGTCACGCCGGTCGAAATCGAATTCGGGACGGGGACACCGGAACAACCTACGCCTGAGCCTGCCACCGAGACCCCGACCATCACGCCCACCGATACGCCTCAGCCGACGGATGCTGCACCGACTGCAAGCGGGACGCCTGCCTCCATACCGACCTCCACGACACCTCCCAACTAAACTCAACCCTCATGCGTTTTCCTCTTCGACGACTCGCCCTGCTCGCCTGCCTGCTCCTGACAGCCTGCAGTGGGCAGACTCCCACCGCGCCGCCCGTGCAGGGACTGCCGTTCGTGCTGGTCACCGCGGCCTCCAACGCAACACCCACGCCGACGCCGTTCCAGCCCGCCCTGCCCACGCCCTTCCCCACCATCTCCGGCGAAACGTACACCACACCGCTCCCGCCGCTCGTCCTGCCCAGCGACACGCCCACGCCTCTGCCCACTCCGACCGAAGCCGTCCCCACCGCCGACCTGGCGATCCTCAACCCGACCGCGTCGCCGCCTCCCTTGGTCGTTGACTACGACGGCCCGGACGTGGTCACCTTCCTGCTCATCGGCTCGGACAAACGCCCCGGCTCCTCGTACCGCACCGACACGATGGTCATCGTCATCCTGCGCCCGCGCGACGACCAGGTTTCACTGATCTCGATTCCACGCGACCTGTGGGTGTACATTCCGGGCTGGGAGATGCAGCGCGTCAACACCGCCTATCAGCATGGCGAGATCACCGGCTATCCCGGCGGCGGGCCGCAATTACTCAAAGATACGATTGAATACAACCTCGGCCTGCACATTGACCACACCGCCATGGTCGAGTTCGACGGCTTCCGCCGCATCGTGGACACGCTCGGCGGCATTGACGTGCCTGTCGCCTGCGCCTACACCGACTGGCGATTAATTGACCCATCGTACGATCCCTACAACGAAAACAACTGGCATCTGTACACCACCGGCCCCGGCCTCGTCCACATGGACGGCGATCTGGCCCTGTGGTACGCGCGCTCGCGCCAGAAGTCCAACGATTTCGACCGCGGCCGCCGCCAGCAGGAAGTCCTGCGCGCCATCTATACGACTGCCCTGCAAAGCGACACGCTCTCCAAAATCCCGCAACTGTACAGCGACTTCAGCAGTCTCGTCATCACCGACCTCGGACTGGGCGACATCCTGAAACTGGCCGTGCTCTCCCCGGGCTTTTCCAACGCCGACATCCGCAGTTACTACATCCGCCCGCCCATCGTCACATCATGGATCACGCCGGGCGGCGCGTATGTGTTATTGCCCGATCAGGTCGCTTTGCAAAACCTGATCACGCAGGCGTTATCCGCTTCGCCGGTCGCGGTCGTGAACGAATCCATCCTCATCGAAATCCAAAACGGGACTCCCTTCGACGGTTTCGACGCCCTGGCGGCCTCGCGCCTCAACTACGCGGGCTACGAGACAAGAATCATTCCCCCCGACCAGCGCAACATGGCCTACAGCGTGCTCGTGGATTTCAGCCCCGCGCCGGATTACAATCGCAATGTCAATATACTGACCGCGCTCGGCCTCCAGCCTGCCAATCTGGTTTCTTTGCCAGACCCGAACAGCCCGGTCCCGTATCGGCTGATCCTGGGTTACGATTACCAGCCCTGCTTCCAGCCGGAACAAATGGCGCCATGAAAACAAAAACTTCGGAGTTTCAGAAATCCGAAGTTTGCAGTCACTTGGAAATGCAATATCACAGAGGCAGGAATTGGATTTGATTTATCATGTCTTCTGCTTCGCCGGCCATGGCAATCGTTTCCAAATCGCGGACACATACACCGATGGCAACACGTAATTGGTGGGCATAAATCACGCCAGAGAAAGAGATGCCCTCTTTCATACGTTTCGCGGCCTCACCCAAAAGGTCGTCATCCTGTGTGAATAAGACCCGCTTTAGCTCACCCGCGCGATCCAGCAGTTTCGAATCATCCAGTTGATCGGCTCCATCCTCATGCGCCGTGATCACATCCACCCCGCGTGACCGAAGGCCGCTCGTAATCGCCTTGGGCACGTGATGATCCATGTAAAACGCCAGGGGCATTAGATCAGCCCCTTCGCTTTCAACCTTCGAATCAGCGGCGTTTCGCCCATTCCGCGCCGAATGGACTCGGCGGTTTCGAGCCGCCTTTCAATCTCTTTTTCCAGCGCGGACTGGTTATCCCAATAATAAGCCAGCGCGGAGTATATCTGGCCAAGCGTCAAGTGCGGAAACTGGAAATGCAGTTCCTCCGGACTCCACCCATAGGCCAAATGCGCCAGGGCCAGTTCGATCACCTTCATGGTCGTCCCGGCAATGACGGGGACTCGGCGTTCGTCCAAAAAAATGTGCTGATATTTGGTTTCGGCTAACACGGCAACCTCTGACGGGAAGTATACCATTGGTTGAAACGCACATAACGCAGCGCGGGGTGTATAATGCTTCACGGCAAGGAACACCGCATGATCAAAAAGTCTCCGATTCTCTTCCTGCTCTCGATTTTTCTCCTCAGCGCCTGTGGACTCGCACAGCCCACGCCAACGCCGACCGCGACGCCGCTTCCGACCAGCACGCCGACCCGCACGCCAACCCTGACCCCCGCGCCAACGCCGACTTTAGGCCCCCAGTACCCCGCCTCCCTCTCTCCCGCGGACGTGGAGTTCCTCAAGGCCCACGCCGACGACCCCAACGTTAAGTGGGAATTCGACGCCGCCAGCGGCAACACGCACGTGTTCATCAACTCGGATTTCGACATCACCAATCCCGCTTTGGTGGAGCAAATTAAAGCCCAATGCCGAAACAGAGATTGCATCAGGGTTTCTAGTTCTCAAGCATCGGTTGTTATAATGGGTCAAAGTACAGGCGATCTGGAAATCGTTATTGATAACACCGGGGGGATCAAATTACACGGCAGCCTTATGACCGTCGATAATGATGAGACAGACGGCCGATTACAAAAAGTCAATTTTGCCGATTTGCTAGACCATCGAAACGCAAACAATGATTTTTTATGGAGAGATTTGGGAATTAGCGGCGACACGGTAAGCATCCAAGAGTTGCTTGAAATTTTCCGGCCCGGAAAATTTCTCCCTTTGGTATTCGGTCTGGACCCTTTGCATACCCCCTGGGTCAATCAATATCTGACTGAAGGCTATGGGTACGGTGAAGCATATTTTCAGCACGTGAGGCGCTGGTTTTTTGGGGGTATGGATCCAACGGAAACGATTGAATTACTGGTTGTTGGAAGGTTTTATTAATCGAAGTGTGAAGCAATCGGTTGTAAAAACCCGGTTTCTATACTAGCATAAAGATATGGTGAAGAGGCTTGCCGGGGTTACAGGCATAGTGATTAGTTTATTAGTCGGGCTTTGGCAGATTGTGCCAATCGCGCGGGCGGCCAACGGCTGCGGCGGTAATGCCGCGTGCCAGGATAGTACCAGGGTCAGAGTTGTGGATGGGTGTTCAACGGAATATGGAAGTTGTTCGCTATCGTCAAGCTCTTATAGCGTTGATTGCCAAAACATTGATGAAGACAATTGTGACGGTTATGGTTATGCATTGACGGCTTATTGTTCATACAGTAATTCATGCCGTTACGATTTTCGTCGTTATAATTATTCCTGTTGCGGGTCGGGCGGCGGGGGAGGCGGCACCTGCCCGCCGGGACAGTACTGGCGGACGGTGAAAGAGTGCCGGCAGGCGTGCAACGCCGGCTGGGTGCCGGCCGGCGGCTGTCAGCCGGCCTGCAATTACCCCAAAGACTGCTGTCAGAAGACCGGCTGTTTTTCCTGCGGCATCACCGCGCCGAGCAACGTCACCGCCACCAGCTTAACGGAAACGGCGGCGCGGCTGGACTGGACGCCCGGCACCGGCGGCAACTCCCAGCG
>DAOTXP010000124.1:0-2769 GCA_034435275.1 Anaerolineales bacterium
TCAACGCGCCACCGGCCAATTCAGGCACTACCCGTACCAGTCCTCCCAGAGCGAGAGCGGGCTGTGCGCTCCGCACGTCAAGGCCATCGCGGAGGACACGCGCGGCCGCTTGTGGATCGCCACCACCAATGGACTGGCCCTCTTCTACCCTGCCGCGGGATATTTTCTTTGTTACCGTTACGACGCCGGCATGCCCGGCAGTCTGTCGGCCAACCTGGTCCACGATGTCTTCGTAGACTCGACGGGGCAGTTATGGGCGGGAACCGGCCGCGGCCTCAACCGATTCGATTTCGACGCCGAGGTCTTCGTCCACTACCGCCACAACCCGGCCTTCACCGACAGTCTGAGCGCGGATACCGTCTACAGCATCTATCAGGACCGCGGCGGCGTCCTGTGGATCGGCACCTACGGCGGCGGCGTCAACAAACACAACAAGGACCAGGAGCGCTTTGCCTACTTTCGCCACGACCCGGACGATCCCGCCAGCCTGAGCAACAACTTTGTGTTCCCCATTCATGTGGATTTCGAAGGCAAGGTCTGGGTCGGCACCTACGGCGGAGGGCTGAACCTGTTCAACCCGCTGACCGGCACATTCACCAACTATACAAACGATCCCGCCAACCAGCCCTCCGGCCTAGGCAGTAATTACATCTGGTCGCTCTATCGAGACCGCGAGGGCAATCTCTGGATTGGCACCAACAAAGGCATGGGACGCCTGAAACTGGCGACCGGCATATTTACCCATTACACCAAAGAGACGAACAACCCCGATGCGCCGCAGCCGGGAAGCATCTATGCCATGCTGGAAGACCGGCAGGGCGTTTTATGGCTCGGTACCAGCCATGGGCTGGGCCGCTTCGACCGTGTCACCGGGCTTTTCGCGCCCGAGATATTCCGCTCGCCGGTCGCGCCCGCGCCGGACGAGAAGATCTCGACCCTTATTCAGGATTCCGACGGCAGGCTCTGGTTCGGCTCGCAGGACAACGGCCTGTATCGGTACGACCCGGCCACACAGGACCTCGACCGCTTCCGCAGCGATCTGGAGAATCCGTCGAGCCTGAGCCACGACTCGATCATGGTCATCTTTCAAGATAGCCGCGCCCGCCTCTGGGTCGGGACGGGAGGCGGGGGCCTGAACCTGTTCAACCCTGAAACCGAATCCTTCCGCGCCTACACGGAAAAGGACGGTCTGCCCAACAACGTGGTCTATGGCATACTCGAAGACGCAAACGGGCGTCTGTGGTTGAGCACGAACCATGGGATTTCACGCTTCGACCCGGAGAGCGAAACCTTCCGCAATTACTCGGTCAGCGATGGCCTGGGCAGTATGGAGTTCAACCAGTTTGCCTTTGCCGAGGCGCCCAACGGAGCCATGTATTTTGGCAGTATCAACGGCTTGAACGTGTTCTTCCCGGAAGAAATTCGCGATAACCCCTACAAGCCTCCCATCACATTGACCTCGCTGACGCAACTGGGCAGCCCCCTGGAGACCGGGCAGACCCCCGAATCACTGGAAGAGATCGTGCTCACCTGGCCGCAGAACTCCTTCGAGTTCGAGTTCACCGCCCTGGGTTTCTCGAACCCCGCACAGAACCAGTATGCCTACAAACTGGAAAACTTCGACAAGGACTGGTACGAACTGGGCAGTAAGCGCAACGGGCGTTATACCAACCTGCCCGGTGGGACGTATGTCCTGCGCTTGAAAGCCGCCAACAGCGACGGCGTGTGGGACGAACAAGGTAGATCCATCCGCGTCACCGTCGTCCCGCCCTTCTGGCAGACCTGGTGGTTCCGTATCGGCGCGGCTTTGTTCCTCGTGGTTTCAGTGGTGGTCGGCTATCGCCTGCGCGTGCGCCAGGTCGAGGGTCACAATCGCGAACTTGAGGCCCTTGTCAGGAAACGCACGGCGGAGATCGAGGAACTCTTCGAGCAGACCAAGGAACTGGCTGTGATAGAGGAGCGTAACCGCCTGGCGCGCGACCTGCACGACAGCGCCAAGCAGAAGGCTTTTGCCGCGCTGGCCCAACTCGGAGCCGTCAACGGGATGCTCAAATCCAATCCCTCCGTATGGAAACACCTGACCGAGGCCGAGAACCTGGTCTACGAAGTCATCCAGGAACTTACGTTCCTCATCCAGGAAATGTACCCGGTGGCGTTGATGGAAAAGGGCCTGCCGACCACCGTGCGCGAATACCTCTTCGAATGGGAGAATCGCAACGAGATTCTCGTAGAACTGGCAATGTCGGGCGAACGCCCGCTGGACCTGAAGGTCGAGCAGGCCATCTACCGCGTCATCCAGGAATCGCTGGCGAACGTGGCGCGCCACAGCCGCGCCAGCCAGGTGCTCGTGTCGCTCCAATACTCACCCGATATGCTGGAAGTGGTCATTGCCGATAACGGCTGCGGCTTCGATATTACGAAAAGGATGAGCGGCCTGGGCCTGCGTTCGATCCGCGAACGCGTCGAAAGCGTCGGCGGCGAAGTACAATTCGAAAGCGGCAACGGCCACGGGACGCGCGTCTCCCTGCACGTTCCATTGCAATCGTATGAAATATCAGGAGGCATTCATGCCCAAAACGATTTCCATATTGATCGCCGATGACCACGAAGTGGTGCGCAACGGCATCCGTTCGTACCTCGAGACCCTGTCCGATTTTCACGTTGTGGGCGAAGCCGCCTCGGGCGAGGAGGCCATCGAACTGGTTTCGGAACTCATCCCTGACATCGTGCTGATGGACCTGATCATGCCCGGCCTGGACGGCATCGAGA
>DAOTXP010000125.1:0-1715 GCA_034435275.1 Anaerolineales bacterium
ATCCCGACCTGCCGCTCACCGCCGCGGCGCAGATGATGAAGGACAAGGGCATCCGCATTGCCTACATGCTGCACAATTCGGCGGGAATTATCTACCCTGCGGCATATATTTCATATCGCCACATTCTGCGCCATATCGCCGCGAAGGATGAAAACGAATTGAAGGATTTGGGTCTCGCGGCGGAACGCAAGTCGCCGATCGAGCAATTTATCGAAAGAAGAGATGAGGCGAGGAGGAAGGCAGGATTGAAGTAGCATGGAAGACGGGATTCGTTATTCGGACGCTGTTATGCGGGAGTCTATATTCGGAAAGCGGACTTCCAAATTGACGGCTTACGATTCCCGATTCCCACCTCCCGATTCACGAGACTGGACTTTAGTTATGCGATCAGACAAGCAGAAACGAAATGCAAAACCCTGGAATTCCCAAACCGCCCTGCGGCTCGGACTGGCGATTGGCCTGGCCATGTTCATCCGGCGCCTGTTCCCGCCCGCGCCCGTTGCAAGGGACGCCGCGTACGCGGGCCTCTCGCCCGCCCAGAGACTCGACCTGTATGTCCCGCGCGGGAAAGGACCGTTTCCCGTCATCGTTCACGTTCACGGCGGCGGCTGGCGCACGGGCGATAAAGCCGACCCGCGCGCCCTGATTGGCATCACTGCCCTCATCAAACGCGGCTATGCGGTTGCCAGCGTCAACTATCGGCTGAGCACGGAGGCCAAATTCCCCGCGCAGATCCACGATGTCAAGGCCGCGGTGCGCTGGCTGAGAGCCCACGCAAAAGTCTATAACCTGGATGCGCAACGCATCGGCGCGGTCGGGGAATCTGCGGGCGGACATCTTGTCTCCCTGCTTGGCACGGCTGGCGATGTCCCTGAACTCGAGGGCAGGGAACTGGGCAATGCCGAATTCTCCAGCCGCGTACAGGCGGTGGCGGATGTGTTCGGCCTAATTGATCTTTTACCGAAAGACGGACGCAACGGCAGGCGGGTCCTCGAACTTGAATCCGCGCTGTTGGGCGCGGCGGTGGAGGATCACCCTGAACTGGCAAAGAAGGCCAATCCGATGACCTACATTACGAGCGACGACCCGCCGTTCCTGATCCTGCACGGAACGCGCGACACGCTCGTCCCTCCGCAACACAGCATGGAGTTCTATAACGCGCTTCTGCCCGTGCTGGGCAGTGAGAAAGTCACTTCGCACTTTTTTCAGGCGGGCCATAGTGGAATCGCAGTCCTGCATCCTTCCAACATGGCTCGCATCATTCATTTCTTCGATCAGCACCTGAAGACCTAAGGAGGCACACAATGCCAATTGACATTCCCAAAGACAAATGGCCTGGCAGCGTCCGCACGGTGGCCATCGGCGCGACAGCCGCAGAGGGCGGGACACGCGCCAAAACCGTCACCGTCGGCGGTCAAACCACCCTGCCCTACCTGCACTTCGAAGCCCCGACCCCGCATCCGCCCGCGATTGCCATCGAAATCAAATCGCGCAAGCCCGAAGACTGGTCGCCGCTCTTGATGGAAGCCTGGGGCGAAGCGATGACGGATCCCGCTCAATGGGCGAAAAAAGCCGAGGAAGCGGGAGCCGACCTCATCGTCCTGGCATTGACCGTGGAAGACAGTCCCGAAGATGCCGTGAAAGCGGTCAAATCCGTTTTGGGCGCGTCGGGATTGCCGCTCATCGTCTGGGGTCCAGGGCAGGCGGAGAAAGAC
>DAOTXP010000126.1:0-2320 GCA_034435275.1 Anaerolineales bacterium
AGGTGAAGCGCACCCAGCCATTGGCCGAGTCTTCGACGGGGCCGGTGTAGATCTCGCCGTCGGGCATGTTGTACATGCCGGTGGAATTCATGAACTTTCGCCCCTTGACCGAGAGGCTCAGGTCCACGTTCGGGCCGCGCAGAACGACTTGTTTCTTGCCTTCGATCCACTTGATGGCCTTTTCCTGTTCTTTTTCGATCTTTCTCCAGTGAGCAATTGGGTCGGCTTCGTTGGCGTGCACCGCGCCGAAGACGAAGTCTTCGTATTCTTTGAGACTCATCCTGGCTTCCATGGCGTAGCCTTCGGTGGGATATAGCGTGGTGACCCACTTGAACGTCCCTTCCGCGCCGCGGCGGAACTGGGCCTCGGTCATGGAGGCCAGCGCCTTGCCGCGCCGTTGGAGGCGGGCGGGGTCAACATTGCTGAGGGCGCGCGTATTCGTGGCGGAATGGATGCGGATGCGGCTCTCGAACTGGTCGTAGGCCATCTTCATGAACGGGTGGATGAAATCGAGCTGTTCTTCGTTCTTCGCGTGGCGGAAGAGCCACTCGTCGTTGCCCATCATGCCCGACCAATCCCAGATCAGCGGCAGGGGATAGGCGCCTTTTTCGAGGATCTGGGCGTAGAGTTCGCGCACCAGTGGCAGGGCGGCCGGGGTGGCCTCGAGCAGGACGCGGTCGCCGGGGACGATGCGGGCGGAATGTTCCACCAGCACTTTTGCAAAATTGACAATTCGGGGATCGGTCACAGGGTTACTCCTGAAAAAAAATCAAAACCTTGCGGATTATATCATGCGGTATACTCCCTCCCATGAAACAACTGCTTCAGAACATCAAAAACGGAAAGACCACTATCGAAGAGGTGCCTGTCCCGACCCCGCGCGAGGGACAGGCACTCGTAAAGATTGCCGCGTCGCTCGTCTCGGCCGGCACCGAGCGCATGATCGTCGAGTTTGCGGAAAAGAATCTCCTCGGCAAGGCGCGTTCACGCCCCGACCTGGCGAAGCAGGTGATTGACAAGGCCCGCCGCGAAGGAGTCGTCCCCACATTGCAGGCCGCCTTCAATCGCCTCGACCAGCCGATGACTCTGGGCTATTCCTCGGCGGGCGTGATCGTCGCGCTGGGGAAGAACATGCACGGTTTCAAGGTCGGCCAGCGCGTGGCTTGCGCAGGCGCGGGCTACGCCGTCCATGCCGAATACAACCTTGTGCCTCGCAACCTGCTCACGCCGCTTCCAAAAAATGTCGATTTTGAGTCCGCCGCGTTCACCACTCTTGGTGCGATCGCATTGCACGGATTTCGTCTCGCCGAGCCGCAACTGGGCGAGACCGTCGCGGTCATCGGCATGGGCCTTCTGGGATTATTGACGGCGCAGATGGCGGCCGCCGCAGGATGCCGTGTCCTGGGAATCGACCTCGACCCGCGGCGCATCAAACTCGCCGCCTCGCTTGGACTGGAAGCGGTCGCGCGCAAAAATGCCGTTGATTCATCTGCCGCGTTCACCGCCAACCGCGGCTTCGACGCGGTCATCATCTGCGCGGACTCTACCTCCAATGACCCTGTCGAGCTAGCGGGGGTCATCGCACGGGACAAAGCCCGCGTCGTAGCCACCGGCGCGGTGGGACTGAACATCCCGCGCAAGATTTACTTTGAAAAGGAACTCTCTTTCATCAACTCGCGTTCCTACGGCCCCGGGCGATACGATCCCTCCTACGAGGAAAACGGCGTGGACTATCCCATCGGCTACGTCCGCTGGACGGAGGGGAGGAACTTTGGGGCTGTCCTGGACTTGATGGCAAGCGGGAAATTACAAGTCCAGCCGCTGATTACCCATCGTTTTCCAATCGAAAAAGCTGCGACTGCGTATGAAGTCATTACTGGCAAGAAGAGGGAAAATTTTCTGGGCGTATTGCTCACTTACGAAGGTGCGGCGTCCGACGTGCAACGTACGCGTATCGAGTTTCGCAAATCTACCGCGCCTCGCACTTCGCACACTGCACTTGGGGTTTTGGGCGCCGGCCTCTACGCCAACGCGACATTGCTTCCAGTTATCAGGAAAATCAAAGATGTCGAACTCGTCGGCATCGCCTCCTCCGGCGGACTGCATGCCCAGCACGCCGCGAAGAAATTCGGCTTTGCCTATGCCGCTTCCAGTGATGACGAAATCCTCAACGACCCGAACATCAATACCGTCGCCATCCTTACGCGTCATGACACTCATGCAGAGTTGGTAGTCAAAGCGTTGAAGGCGGGCAGGCATGTCTTCGTCGAGAAACCGTTGGCAATTGACGGTAAACAGTTGGCAGCAATAACCAAAACCC
>DAOTXP010000127.1:0-12686 GCA_034435275.1 Anaerolineales bacterium
GGCGGAAGCCGAGGAAATCGAGCAGGCGCATCTCGTAATAACGGATGACCAGCCACGCGTCGGACTTGGAGGCGAGGCGGGAGAGGGTGTCGGTTAGCAGGCGGAAGAGGGAGGGTTGTTCCCGGTCTTCTTCGTACGTGAAGCGGTCGAGCAGTTCGATCACGTAAGCCGCGTACCCCGTGAGGACGAGGTCTTCGCGCAGGGGCTGGTAGGCCTCCACCGTTTCGGCCTGCGTGACGATGAACAGGTCGCGGCCTTTCGCCAGTTGCAATGTGACGCGCGTGAACGGCTCGAGGTGCCCCGCCTTGCGCGAAGTGACTTTGCGCGCCCCCTTTGCCAGCGCCCGCGTCTTGCCGTGCTGACGCGTGTACAGCGTGAGCAGGCGGTCGGCCTCGCCCCAGTCGCTGTGACGGAGGACGACGGCCTCGACGCGGAAGGAACGAAAGGTGGTCATGTAGTTGATTAGTTGGCTAGGTTGCCGGTCGGCCTGGAAGGTGATCGGGCGTGAAAGTCTCGGGAAGGAGTTCCTTCACGGTCATTTCGTGCAGTAATTTCCCCGTACCGTCTGCAATGAACACCACACTATCCAATCCGAATTCTGCCAGAACCTGCCGGCAGGAACCGCACGGCGATCCGCCGTTATCGGTGACGACCGAGATGGCCTCGAACTCGGTCTCGCCCTCCGAAACCGCTTTGAAGACCGCCACGCGTTCGGCGCAGATGGTGACGGGGTAGGCCGCGTTCTCGATATTGACGCCGGTGTAGATGCGGCCGCTTTTGGTCCGCAGCGCCGCGCCGACGGGATAGTGGGAATACGGCGCGTAGGCGCGTCGCCGCGCCTCGTTGGCAAGTTCAATCAGGGATTGGCGTTCTTCTTGGGTGAGAGTCATGGGGAGCCTTTGCTCACCACAGAGCGCACGGAGAGCCCAGAGATTTTTCTCTCGGTGTTCTCTGTGTTCTCGGTGGTTATTTCTTTTTCACTTTTCGTTCCAGTTTCTTGATGGCCCGCGCCGGCATGCCCACCACGAGCGTATCCGCGGGGACGTTCTTCGTCACCACCGCGCCCGCGCCAGTGCGCGCCCCGTCGCCGACCTTGAGCGGGGCCACCAGCATCGTATCCGAGCCGATGAACACGTCCTCGCCAATTTCGGTGGGATGTTTCTTTTCACCGTCGTAATTGCAGGTGATCGTCCCCGCGCCGATATTCGTACCCGAACCGATATCGGCGTTGCCGATGTACGAGAAATGTCCCATCTTCACGCCGGCGTGCAGATATGAATCCTTCACCTCGCCGAAGTTTCCCATGTGGACGCCCTTTCCCAGATGCGCGCCTTTCCGCAGGCGCGCGAACGGGCCCATGTCCACATCATCTTCGAGCCACGCGCCTTCCATCACGGACGCCAGCACCCTGCACCGATTTTCGATCTTCGAATCCTGAATGATCGAGTTCGGGCCGATCACATTGCCCTCGCCGATTTCAGTGCTGCCCTGCAAATACGTGTTCGGCATGAGGAGCGTGTCCTTTCCAATCGTCACGCCGACCTCGATATACGTGGAGGCGGGGTCCATCATCGTCACACCGTTGAGCATGTGTGACTCGTTGATGCGCCGCCGCATCTCCGCCTCGACCTCGGACAGGTGCACGCGCGTGTTAATACCGATTGCCTCCAGCGCGTCCTCCATGACCATGGCCTGCACCGGCAGCCCGGCCTTCACCGCCAACTCGACCGTATCCGTCAAGTAATACTCGCCCTTACGCGGATTCTTTTCGATCCGACCCAGCGCCTCCCACAACCAGTCCGCGTCGAAGCAGTACGCGCCGACGTTGAGTTCGCGGATGGCAAGTTGTTCGGGCGTGGCAACATATTCCTCGACAATGGCTTCCACCGTCCCCTGCGCATTGCGGACGATACGCCCAAAGCCGCGCGGGTCATCGCTAATCACGGTCAACATGGACATCGGCCCCTTGTTGGTTTTTTGTGTCTCGACCAGTTGTTGTAACGTCTCGCCGCGCAACAACGGCATATCCGCGTAACAGACCAGCACCAGATCCGTTTTGCCTTTGAGAACGGCCTGCGCCTGAATGACCGCGTGGCCGGTGCCGAGTTGCGGCTCCTGAATCACGGTTACAGCCGAGTCGCCGAGGAACTCGGTCACCTTCTCCGCGCCGTGGCCGATCACAACGACCGGCTTTTCGGTGGTGGATTGCCGCATGGCCTCCAGCGAATGCCAGATCATCGGCCTGCCCGCGATGGGATGCAGAACCTTCGGCAGGTCCGATTTCATGCGAGTCCCCTGCCCGGCGGCAAGAAGGATGGCGGTGACTTTCATATGCGGCTCCTCAACCTCACCCATCCCCACCCTATCCCTCCCCTTCCCTCTCCCGGTGGGAGAGGGAAGGGGAGGGTGCCCCGAAGGCGCGGGAGGGGCGGGGTGAGGTCAGAAAAAAAACAGACTTCCTCCGCTTCGGCGGGGCAAAGCCTGTCAGAGAGAAAAAGCCCCGCCTGCGCGGGATTCTTCAGAAGGCTGGGGCGCCTGGATTCGAACCAAGATACTCAGCTCCAAAGGCTGATGTGCTGCCATTGCACCACGCCCCAGTGCGGGCGAAATTGTATCACAGGGGACGCGGCAGGACAATATGATTACTTCTTTTTCACCGGCCGCGTGTCGCCCGGCGCGAGTCCTAGTTTTTTGGCCTGCTCATACGAAATCTCGTCCGGGTTGAGCGGCGGGTTGCCGTGCTTTTCGACGGCCTCCGACCAGAAAGCATCCGCATCCTGCAATTTGATCTTTTTCTTCTTCGCCTGTGTGAGCAGATTCTCGATATCCGCAGTGGGAACATTGACTGCGGCAGAGACCTCGACCGTCTTCTCGACCTCGGAGGGTTCGGCCGCGGCGGTGGGAACACCCAGGGATTTCAGCGCCCGTTCGATGTCCGCGCGGGCGGCGAGGGCGGCATCCACCACCTTCAGGAGGTGATCGCGCGTCGTCAGTTTCTCTCCGGCCACCAGCAATCCATATAACGAGTTGATCGGGATCAGCAGAAGATCATGGTCGCCGCCGCGGAAGACGTGATAGTGATCCGGGCCTTCCTGGTGGATGAATTTGGAGACCTTTTGCCCGGCGCTGAAGATGGCCATGACCGCCGAAAGAAGCGAGACCTCCATACTGCTGTCGTACAGGTCACCAGCGCGTTCGAGCACGCGGCCTCGGTCGCTGACCAGATAAACGGCCTGCGCCCTGATCGCTTTGCGGAATTTCGACAGCAGGTCCGAGAGGGTGGCGTGGCGCGCTTCCGAGGCCTCCGGCGGCAGGATGGTGCGTTCGAGTCCGAGCGCGCGTTCGACCACGTCCAGGAAGTCACCCAGCGGGATGGGCTTGTCGAAGATAGCCATCGCCCCGGCCCCGCGGACTTCGTCGCGCGTTCGCTTGTCGGTCATGGCCGTGATGAGGATGACCTTCACGTCCTTGTGGCGGGCGCGTATCTTGTGCATCAATTCCACACCGGTGATGCCGGGCAGTTTGTAATCCGAGACGAGCAGGTCAATCTTGTGGCGCGAGGCCTCCAGCAAAGCCTCCTCACCGGATGGGGCCTCGAAGACCTGGAACTTGTGGCCCAGCGTGTCGAGCGTGGAGTGCAACAGGCGCAGGATGTCGCGCTGATCGTCAACCAGAAGGATGATGGGGACATTGGCCATGACCAGATGTGCTCCGCAAACTTATTTTGCCAGCCAGCAGGCAACCCAATGGTTCGGCATGATCTCCTCGAAGCGCGGTTCCTCCTGCGAGCACTGCTCCACCGCAATGGGACAGCGCGGATGGAAGCGGCAGCCTTTGGGCGGGTTGAGCGGGCTGGGCACGTCACCTTTCAGAATGGTGCGTTCGCGTTTGAGCCTCGGATTGGGAACCGGAATGGCCGACATCAACGCGCGCGTGTAGGGGTGCATCGGGTTACGGAAGAGGTCCTCGCGTGTGGTCAATTCGACCATCTTGCCCAGATACATGACCGCCACACGGTCCGAAACGTGTTCGACGACCGAGAGGTTGTGCGCGATGAAGAGATAGGTCAGGCCGAACTCGGCTTGCAGGTCTTTCAGGATGTTGAGCACCTGCGACTGGATCGAAACGTCCAGCGCAGAGACCGGTTCGTCGCAGACGATGAACTTGGGCCGCAAGGCCAGGGCGCGGGCAATGCCGATGCGCTGGCGTTGGCCACCGGAGAACTCGTGCGGGTAACGGCGGGCATGGTAATCTTCCAGTCCCACTTTTTTGAGTGTATCGAGCATCAGTTCGAAGCGTTCTTTGGGAGAACCCACCCTGTGAATGTGCAGGCCTTCCATGACCGACTCGCCGATGGGCACGCGCGGATCGAGCGAGGCGTACGGGTCCTGGAAGATGATCTGCATGTCGCGGCGGATGGCCTTGAGGGCCTGTCCGCGTAATTGCAGGACGCTTTCCCCTTCGAACGAGATCTCGCCGGAGGTCGGTTCGATGAGGCGCAGCATCGTGCGCCCGACGGTCGTCTTGCCGCAGCCCGATTCGCCGACCAAGCCGAGGGTCTCGCCCTTGCGGACGGCGAAACTGACATCGTCCACGGCCTTGACGTGATTGACCACGCGTTGCAATAACCCGGCGCGCACCGGGAAATACTTCACCAGGTGTTTGACCTCGACCAGAGTCTCGTTCGTGCTGCTTGAAATGGCGGTGGCTGTCATTGTTTTCGCTCCGGTCACTTTGGTTTGGTCAGGAGGGCAGTGTGTCCATTGGCGCTCTGGTACAGCCAGCAGCGCACGCTGTGACCGGGACCGGCCTCGATCAGGTCGGGTTTGTTCTCGGTACAGATGGTTAGATTATGCTTTACGCGTGCCTGACAACGAGGTGCGAAACGGCAGCCCGGCGGCAGGTCCACCAGGTTGGGAACCGAACCGGGGATCACGTCCAGCCGGTCCTTGATCTCGCCCAGAACGGGGATCGAGCCGATCAGGCCAAGGGTGTAGGGATGCAGGGGTTGGTCGAAGAGCGTATTCACGTCGGTCTGCTCGACGATCTCGCCCGCGTACATCACGGCCACGCGTTCACACATCTCGGCCACCACGCCCAGGTCATGCGTGATCAAAATGACCGAGGTGCCCATCGTGCGGCGCAGGTCGCGCATCAGGTCGAGGATCTGCGCCTGGATGGTCACGTCCAGCGCGGTGGTCGGTTCGTCGGCGATCAGCAGTTCGGGCACACAGGCCAGCGCCATGGCGATCATCACGCGCTGGGCCATGCCGCCCGAAAGTTCGTGCGGGTAGGCCTCCACACGCCGCTCGGCGTCGGGAATGCCGACCAGTTTCAACATTTCGATGGCACGCTTCCACCCGGCTTCCTTGCCCAGCGATTGGTGGATGTTCAACACCTCGGCAATCTGATCGCCAACCTTAAAGACCGGGTTAAGCGCCGACTGCGGCTGTTGGAAGATCATCGAGATGCGATTGCCGCGCACATCCGTCATTTCCTTCTCGGACAGGCCGAGCAGGTTGACACCGTCCAGCAAAATCTCCCCCGAATCAACCTTGCCGGGCGGCGCGATCAGGCGCATGATCGAAAGCGAGGTCACGCTCTTGCCGCACCCCGATTCGCCCACCAGGCCCACCACTTCACCGGGATAGACTTCGAAATTCACGCCGTCCACGGCGCGCACCACACCGTCTTCGGTGTAGAAATAGGTCTTGAGATTCTTGACTTCGAGCAGAGGAGTCTTTTCGTCAGCCACGATGCTCTCCTTCAGGGTTACCTGATTATAGCAAAGAATTATCCTGCCACCCTTTACAAGATGCTAAGGCGTCGCGGGGGCCGCCAGCCAGGGCGCGCCGTACAAGCCCAGGATACCATTCCAAATCTTCTCGAACGGATAGCGGACGTTACGATATGCTTCGTACCTGAAACCTGAATACAGCGGAACGAACGGCAGGTCCTCCATCAGAATGGACTGGATCTCGAACGCAGACCGGCGCGCCGCATCCAGATCGCCTGTCCCTTTCAACGCCTCACACGCGGACGTGAGCCTGTCCCCGTTATAAGCAAAAGGACTCGGCGCCTCGAACCATTCGCACAGATAACCCGGGTACGCGCTTAACCGCCAGCCGAGGATGACCATATCATAGTTGCCGCTGCTGTAAACCGCGTAGTTAATCTCCTGAGATGCCGCCATTTGCAAATCCACGTCAAGCCCCAGAAGGCTCAACCGTTCCACCCATCGGCTTGCAAACTCTTCCTGCCGGGGATCGGAAGACGATGCGAGAAGACCAATGGGTGGAAGGACGTTTCCATTAGGCATTCTCAGAGGCGAGCCGCCCATGATGTTCAACCCCGGACGCGAAGCGTCAACAGTCGGTTCCTCATCCCATCCATAGCCACCGGACTTCAAGATCGCGATGATTTGATCGAAACTATTCTGCGGGTCGAGACCCGCGCACGGCTTCACCGCCTGGGCATTGCTCCAGAACAGATTATCGGGAGGAACAAACGATGGCAAATCCTCGAACTCCACTCCCAGTAGAAAGAACGTGTTTTCCACCATGCAACTCAATGCCCTGCGAAGGGTCTTGTCGGTGAGATATGGATGGGATGGATTCAAAACCAGGAAGCGCGCGCTCGAGGTGGGCTGTTTCGATATGGCAAAGCCCGCCTCTGGAAGCCGCGCGATCCAATCGGAGGAAAGCCCCGCGGGATCGAGGATGGCATCCACTTCACTTCCCATCATGGACTCGGCGGACATGGCATCTTCCGCGAAGGCGATATAAACAACCTGTTTGAAACCCGGCGCATCCAGGGGATATTGTTGATTCATCACATTCGTCAACATGCCTGTCTCACGCAGGCCGGCCATGTACGGCCCGAAGGTCGGCTCACCGCTGGAATCCAGAGCGTACACAGCAGCGCGTGCGTCTGCGAGAATGGATTCTCTTTCATATCCAAGTCTCGCGGTCTCACTATTCAGGTAATTGAGTTCGGCCTGTTTTTTATCCACTTGTGTCTTGAGCTTCTCATAATCCTTGCTGGATTGTTCCACCAGCGACAGCGAAACGGTCAATTCATCGAGATGGATTTGAACAATCTCCGCCTCGGCCTGCAAATCGAGGATGGACTGCTCCAGTTCGGGCGGGGGGAGCAGACCGTTCAGCGCGGCGACCTTTGGCTCCCAATAGGTTTTGCTGACAATCGGTCCCTGCAGCGCGCCGTACTGCCAGTCGGCAACCATCGGCTGGAACTTGAAATAGAACCTGACGGTCAAATCGTCCACAGCCACGGCATGGTCGAGGATGGCGGGATCGTACGCCGCGCGCCAATCGAGGCCGAGTTCAAAAGCCAGCGCGGCGTTGATCGTGAAGGCCACGTCGTCGGCTGTCAGAGGCGCTCCGTCGGACCAGCGCAGGCCGGGCCTGAGTTTGACATCCGCTACGAAGAAACCATCTTCCTCATTAAAAATGGAGGGTTCGCCATCGGCTAGATACGGCTCGAATTCGCCGCCGGGAATGGACAGCCGATACAGGCTTGGCCAGAAGTTGGCTTGCACGGCGCGGTTGTTATAGTCTGCCCCGGCCTCATCGAAGTAAGCCCAGACGTTCGTGAGATGCACCTCGCCGACGAGGGCAAAGCGAATCGCGTCCGGGCGCGGTGCGGCAGTCTGCACTGGAGGAGCCGAGGTTGCCTGTGGAATGGCAGTCGCCGCGCCCGGCCCGCACGAAGCGAGCAGGAGCGCGGCGACAACGATGACGAAGACAGCGCGGAACGGCATGGGCGGGGAACCGGCCTATTGGCCGCAGGCAGGCCCAACGTCGAAGGATTCGATGCTCCACAGGTCGGAGGCGGCAGTCGGGTCGAGGTCGAATCCGCACAGGTCCGGCCGCGCCGCGCCCACCTCGATGCGCACGTAGAGAGGTACGGCCGGCAGGTCTTCGGCAAAGATGGTCTGTGTTTCGTTGTATGAGTTAACATACGCGGAATCGCCAGGCAGGGATTGGCGGGCCGTCTCGCAGGCGGTGTCGAATTCGAGGTTCTCGTACCCGCCGACATTTGTGCCGACCCAATTGTTGCCCGCGTCGGGAATCTCGGCGCTGGTAAAGCGGGCGCACTGCGGCGCGGCGGACGCGGCGGCCATGGCATATTCGGCGAGGTCGAACTGGCGGCCAAAGAGCGGACCGATCGGGCCTTCGGCGTAGAAATCCACTTGGCTGGCATTGACAACCGTGACGCCGATGCCGCACTGGGACAACGAGGCGGACAGGATCTCGGCCACCTGGCGGCGCTGGGTGGCAGCGGTGGTGATGTAGGTTACAGAAAGCGGCGTACCGGTCGGCACATCCGGGATGCCCTGCGCCACGCGCAGGGTAGCGGGGTTTCTATCGTGGTCGAGCCACCCGGCCTGTTCCAGCAACTGGCTTCCCGCGGCTACGTCGTACGAATAGGTAGGCAGGTTATCGAGATAAAGCGGGTGGTCGGGGGACATGTATGTATTGGGAATGACCGAGAGGCCATACAGAACCGTGTCCACCACCTGCTGACGGTCGAGGCACAGGGCAAAGGCGCGGCGCACGCGTGCGTCGCCGAAGATGTCGGGGCGGTCCCTGAACGGAGCGGCGGGCGAGTAGCCGTCGTCGTACGAGGCGGGTGTGATGCCGAAAGCCAGCCATTCGATGTTGGGGGTCTGCCCGAAGAGGGTGCGGGCCTGATTGGCATTTCTCATCTGGAGCAACAGGCCCACGTGCCCTTCGAGGCGGATGCTGGTATCCAGTAAGTCGCACTCGCCTTCGATCAGGTCGCTGACGGCCGCGTCCGGGTCGCCGACAACGCGAAAACGCAGGACATCGAATTTCGGCAGGCCTTCGGCGGCGCGGAAGTAGAACGGGTTCTTTTTGAGCAACAACTCGTCGCCGTTCCACGATTCGAGTATGTACGCGCCCCAACCGGTCGGCGTGCGGGAGGAAATGTCGAGCGTGGGCAGTTCGGCGGCCGAAAAATCGCCCCACAGGTGGCGCGGCAGGGGCATCCAGAAATTGGTGAAATAAGTCGGATCAATGAAGCCGGGTCTGCCCCACCATTGGGTGCTCAACTCGTCCGTGACCTCGTAGGTCTGTGTGCGGTCCACCAAAAACTTCGAGCCGGGCGTGGCGGCTTCGGAGGCGACCTCGAAGGCGTAGACCGAATCGTCCGCGGTCAGCGGCTCGCCGTCGGACCAGGCCAGATTGGGCAGGAGGGTGAAGTTGACGATCATCTGATCCATTGTGAGGGGATTGGTCCCGTCGTAGACGACGACGCAGTTATCCGTGCGGCACCCGGCGGGACGAACGGCTGTCCCCGCCTCGAGGAGCACGAGATTCCCCGAGGCGTCTACCACCTCGTCCCCCTCCTGCACCGTGACCCGCGCGATCTCGGCATCGCCCGCGCTCAGGCTGGGAAGTTTCTCGAGAAGGACCGGGGAATATTCGTAGTTCAACAAGTCCACCGGCCCGTCGTAGATGGCGGCCAACACGGAGCGTGCCGCGGCGTTGGGCAGGCCGAAGGGATAGAGCGTGTTGGGCTGTTCGCCCAGGCAGACGGTCAATTCGCGCGGCGGGAGCGGGGTGGGTGTGTAAGCCGGGGTGGGCAGACCGGATACCTCGGTCGAAGTGGGCGCGATATCTGTCTGTGATCCGCAGGCCGAAAGCAGGAATGCAGTCAGCAGAAAAAAGAAAAGGATTCTTTTGCCAGTCATTGATAACATGGGAAGCCCCTTGGTCAGGATTTTCTGCGCCGCCCGAGGAGCAGCAGGAGGGCGGGAACAAGGATGACCAGAATGGTCACGACCAGCCAGGCTGGGGAGTTGGTTTCGCGCCCATCGTTTCCCTGTGCAGAGGCAGGCGTCGGCTGGGCGCCGGGAATTATAACCTGTGCCGCGTTGGATTCGTTCAGTTCGCTGGCCGCGTTCCAGAGTCCGTTCTGGCGGAGCAGGAAGGCGGTCACTTTCCAAGCGTCGTCATCCGTGAGACTGCCGGGATCCCAGAAGGGCATGGCGGCGCGGATATAGGCCTTGAGTTGCGCCGCATCGGTAAATTTCTTCAAAGCCTGAGAGCCAATGACCGCGGGGATGGTCTTGGGCAGTGTAAAGCCGCTTTCGTAGGGATTCTCCCCGTGACAGCCGCGTTCCCAGCAGTATTGTTCCTCGGGCGGATAGGCGGCGCGGAATTCGTCGGTCAGGCCCTGGCCGCGGTCGCCATGACAGGGCAGGCAGGAAAGCCAGTACACCTGCGCGCCAAGGTCTGCCTGGGTGGGCGAGGCAGGCAGAGTGGGTTCGGCAAGACGGTCTGGTGTTGGCGTGGCAGACTGGAGGGCGTGGGCGTCTCCGCCGCCATCGAAGAATAGCCCTGCAAGAAGCAGGGCTATTCCAAAGGGCAGGAGAATGAATTGAAGGCCAAAGGTGTTACGCACAGATTGGTGCTATACCTTGCCGCGCAGGCGCGGGTCGAGCACATCGCGCAGGGCGTCGCCCAAGAGGTTCCAGCCCATGACGAAGAGCACGAGGGTCACACCCGGAAAGACAATGATGTACCAGTATTCGTTGAGGCTGGTGATCCAGTTGCGGGCAAAGGCCAGCACCTGTCCCCAGTCAGCGTATCCCACCTCCACGCCGATGCCGAGGAACGAGAGCGCCGCAAAGGAGAGCACCACATCCCCAATGGCAAGCGAGGCCAGCACGAGGGTGGGGAAGATCGCATTGGGAATGATGTGGCGGAAGAGGATGCGGCTGTCCTTCACGCCGAGCACGCGGGCAGCCATAATGTAGTCGCGCTCTTTGACCGAGAGGATGTCACCGCGAATAATGCGCGCGTAGCCCAGCCAGCCGAAGGCAATCAGCGAAATCATCACCGGCAGAATACTCCGTCCGATCTTGGGAGTGAGCACCGCCGCAAGGATGAGCGTGGCCATCAGGCTGGGCAGGATGAGGAGGATATCCACGATGCGCATGAGGATATTGTCCACGATCCCGCCGTAATACGCGGAGATCGAGCCAACCACGATGCCGATGAGCACAGTGGAAAACACGACGATCAGGCCGGTCTTGAAGGCCGTGCGCGTGCCCCAGATCACGCCGTAGTAGATGTCGTACTGGCCCTGCGCGGTGCCAAAGAAGTGGACCCACGTATCTTTACCGGTCAGCGCCTTGTACCAGAAGGGTATCTCCGGGGCATTCTTATCCCATACTTCGCCGATGGACTGTGGCTGTGCTTTGAAGCCGTCGCGCGGAATTTTATATGGGTCATTCGTGACGGGCGGGGCCAGCACCGGAGCGGCAAGAGCCACCAGGGTAAAAAAGACGATCAAGGCAAAGCCCGTGATGGAAGCCGGTGTCTTCATCAGCCCCTGGAGGAGGCGGTAGTTATCCGGTCCCAGGAAACGTTCGAGGCGGCCGATCTTGCGCAGGGCCACCATTTCGCCGAGAAGTTCGTTATCGCCAGAGGGAATTGCTTGAGCCATGAGTACGCCTCCTAAGCAAGCCTCACGCGGGGATCGACCACCGCGTAAAGAATATCTACCACGAGGTTTGCCACGATGAGAATGAAACCGTTGAAGAGGGCAAAGCCCAGGACGGTGACCACATCCTGTTGGACAGAGGCCTGCGCGGCCGCGGAACCGATGCCCGGATAATCGAACACGGTCTCGGTAATGATCACGCCGCCCATCAAACCGACCACGGTAAAGCCGGCCAGCGTCACCACAGGCAGCATGGCATTCGGCTGGGCATGCTTATAGATCACATCCTTTTCCGGCAGGCCTTTGGCACGCGCGGTTGTGACGTATTCCTGGCGCAGGGTTTCGAGCATCGAACCGCGCGTGACCCGCAGGAACGTGGCCCAGCTGATGTATGAGAGGGTCAGGATGGGGAGGAACATGTGGCGCAGGGCATCGAGGAAAATATCGAAGCGGCCGTTGAGCAACGCGTCGAACGTAAGCAGGGTTGTATAGTGGCGGAATTGATCCGAATTCACGACTTGACCGGCCCAATCCGAAAGCCGGCCGGGGGGGAACCATTCCAGGTTGGCGTAGAAAAACATCAGGACCAGGAGCCCGAACACAAAGGTGGGAAACGAGGTGCCGACAATACTGAACACGCGCGCCGCCTGGTCTATTAAACCGTTATGATGGACCGCTGCCTGGACTCCCAGCCAGATACCCACCAGAATAACGGGCGCAACCGCCCAGATAGTCAAATCCAGCGTGTTCGGAAAACGCCGGGCGATCAGTTGCGCCACCGGCTGGGAACCGGTCTTCGACCAGCCGAAATCGCCGAACAGGATCCCGCCCTCGCGTTCCCCACTCACAGAATCTATCTTGCCGACCAGCCAGTTATAGTACTGGACATAAATCGGACAATCCAGACAATACTTTTTGATAAAGGCATCCACCTGGGCGTCGGATTTGGGATCGCCGCGAATGTATAAGGCAACCCGCTCATCGGGTTCCAGGAAGGACAACATCCCAAAGATCAGGATGGTCACGCCGAAGAGCAGGAGCGGCACCAACATCAAGCGGCGAACTACATACGTAAGCATGAAGCACCTCGGATCGGGTCTGACGTACTTATCATCTGCAACGGGTCGGAGGCATCTCCGGCGCGTTGCGCATGACAAGTTGTGGTTTCCGGGGACCCGCTGGCGGGTCCCCGG
>DAOTXP010000128.1:0-7905 GCA_034435275.1 Anaerolineales bacterium
CCTCTCCAACCCATGCGCCTCCAACAATTCCTGATTATCCAAAATCTCAATCGTCCGGCCGTCGGCCACGATCTGGCCCTCGTCCATCACGATTGTGCGCGGGAAGAGTTCCTTCACCATCAACATATCGTGCGTGGACACCAGCATCGTGATGGGCAGTTCGCGCAATAGATTGATCAATGTCCTGCGGGCGCGCGGGTCGAGTCCCGCCGAGGGTTCGTCCAATACAAGAATGGACGGCTGCATCGAAAGCACGGTGGCGATGGCGATGCGCTTCTTCTCTCCCACGCTCAGATGATGAGATAACCTGTCCGCGTAGGCGCTCATGCGCACGGCCTCCAGCGCGGCGGCCACGCGGGCGCGCACCTCGTCCTCGGACAGTCCCATGTGGAGCGGGCCGAAGGCCACGTCCTCGAACACCGTGGGCGAGAAGAGTTGGTCGTCGGGGTTCTGGAACACGAGCCCCACCATGGCGCGGACGACAGGCAAATTGTCCCGCGTGAGGCGCAGGTTCCCCACTTTGACTTCGCCGCGCCCCTCCAAAATCCCGTTCAGGTGAAGCATCAGCGTGCTCTTCCCCGCGCCGTTCGGGCCTACCAGCGCCACCTTCTCGCCCTGACAGAGATTCAGCGAAACGCCGCGCAGGGCCGCGTGTCCATCGGGGTACGAAAAGTGCAGATCCCGCACCTGGATGACGTCCCCATCGCAATCGGGGATGACAAGACTTCGAGGGGCATGCATGACAGGCATTAGAACCGTCCAATAAATTGAGTGAACAACAGGAAGAAGAACGCGGCGAGGGCATAAGCCCAATCGGAGGCGTGCAGGACGTGCGGATTGAGCGTGCGCAGGTGACCGTCGTAGCCGCGCGCCAGCATGGCGCTGTAGATGCGGTCGCTGCGCTCGTAACTGCGCAGGAACAATTGACCGGCCATGTGACCGGCCACACGTCCGCGCCACAGCACGCTTCGCCCGGACCTCAAGCCTGCCGCGGCCGCACTGCGCGCATCCCTCGCCCGAAGCAGGCGCATGACCTCGTCCGTCAGCACGAAGAGATAGCGATAAAGAAATGAGACGATGGTGGTGAGCGCCGCGGGAACGCGTAAATGTTCGAAGGCGTGGATCATATCGGGAAAGCGCGTGGTGGCAACGAGCAAAATTGCCGCCTGCACCGACAGCCACGAACGGACGAGGATGCTGACAAATTTGATCAGGCCGTAGTCGGTGGGGATGAGAGTCAGCGAGCCGATGTGCCATTCGGCAATTGGGTTTCCCAACGGAGAAAATATTGCAGAGACCGCCGCCAGCGCAAACGGCAAAGCGAGGAACGAACGGCGAAAAGTGAACTCCAACCCTAAATTGGACAGGTGATTCGCCCACAGCAGGAAGAGCCAAGACAGCCCAAACGCCGTCCACGCGCCATCGGGCAGGAGCGCGTTGGACAGGATGAACAGCACCATCAGCACCACTTTGACGCGCGGGTCGAGGCGGTGAAGTCGGCTTTCAGTATCGTGGTAACGGTCAAAAACATTGGCGTGCATGGCGGCGAATTAATACCATGAAAGTGAGGAGGCAACCCACAGAAATATATTGCGAAGTGACAGTCATTTTCGAAGCGACCGCCACTTCGCTGACAGAATCTAAATCCACCGGTGGACTGAAGTGCCTAGCGAGTCATACCGCGCAACATATTGCCGATGACGATCATCAATCCCAACAAAACCAGCGCGCCGACCGCGCCTGCCACAATCGTGGAAAGGGCTGTCTCGCCAAGGAAGGGGACGGTGTAATCGGGCAGAATTTCATATGGCGCGGATTGTCCCAACTCGAGGAAGCCGGCGTTTTCCGCCACGCGCTCCAGGCCATCCGGGAAGGCGGAGGCAAGGGGGGATAGCAAAACCGCCAGCAGGGCAATCACAACCCCAGCATAGACCCAGCCTCTTCCGCCTTTTTCTGTGGTAGCCTTTTCGCTCAGCAAATCGGGACGTGTCTGCACGATGAAAGCCAGCGCCGCGACCGTGATGATTGCCTCACCGATTCCGATCAAGACATGCACACCAAGCATGGCGGGCAGAACAATTTGCAATTGCGACGTGCCGCTCAGCCAGAGTTGCAGGGAGGTCACCAACGCGGCCGCCAGGACGGCGATCCACGCGCCGATGCCTGCCACCGCGTAGCGGGTTGCCTTACTGCGTCCCGCCGCGGCGCGATAGAGTCCATAACCAATGGCGGCGGTCAGCAATCCCATATTGAAGATATTGGCGCCCATCACCAGCAGACCGCCATCCTGGAAGAGTAATCCCTGCACCGCGATGACGGCAGTCATCACCAGGATCGCGGCCCACGGTCCCAGCACGATGGCCGCCAATGCGCCGCCCAAAAAGTGACCGGACGTTCCGCCCGCCACAGGGAAGTTCAACATCTGCGCGGCGAAAATGAAAGCTGCCATCACGCCCATCAAGGGAATCTGTTTTTCTCCGAACGATTTGTTCGTCTTGGAGATGGCAATCCCGACGGTGACCGCGGTGATCGCCCAAAAGAGCAGGGAGATGACCAGGCTGAGAAATCCATCGGGAATGTGGAGGAGAGCAGGGGAGTAATGCATGAGTTTTTCCTTTCGCTTGGTCTGATTTCGCATCGCGACACGATGTCGCGTTACGTTTGACAATCCGGGCACAGGCCAAACAGTGTGACGTGGCTGGAATCCAGCCTGAACCCGGTGGATGCGCCCAGTTTTTCGTAGAGCGATGCCAGCGGCGCGTGCTCGATTTCGACGGTCTTGCCGCACAGGCGGCAGATGAGATGATGATGATTGTGCGCGGTCAGTTCGTAGACCAGTTTCCCGCTGCCAACGTGAGCAGCCAAGGCAATCCCGTTTTCCGCGAGAAATTCCAGCGTCCGATAGACGGTGGCTTCGGTGAGGCCGGGCACGGATTTGCGGGCTCGCTCGTATACCTCCACCGGCGTCATATGGCGATCCTCATGGCGCAGGACGTGCAGGATGGCCAGCCGCTGGGGCGTCATGCGAAAGCCGCGGGCGTGGATTTGGTCTGTATATTGGGCGCCACAGGACATTGTCCTATCCTTATTGCAAGAAATATCAATAGTATATATTATATTGAAGAGGAAGGGAATGGTTTTCTTACCCCGCACAAAAGAGACCGGCGCTCGCCGGTCTCTTACTTACTTGGCAGTTTCGGCCTTCATCTTCTCGGCCACCTTTTTGGCAATCACACCGAAGCCCGTCACTGGATTGCCGATGGTGGCAATGACCACGTCAAGGATGTCCGGGGCAATGCGCTTGATGTTACGCAGGCGCTGGGCCAGGAATCCCTGGTTCGCCTCCGGGCCTTTTTTGTCCTCGTCCTCGAACGTCTGAAGTTCCGACTTTAGATCGGACTTGTCCGCCGAAGGCAGGTCGGTGCGTTCGTCAATCTGACGATAGATCGCGATAAATTTCGATGAAGTGTTGATGCGGTTGCCATCACCGGTGACGATGGTACTGCCGCTCACGTTCCCGCCGACGACCACACTGCGGTCTCCCGCGCGGATACTGCGGTCGCGGCCGACGATATCGCCGCCGGTCGAGCGAGGGGTTTTCTTTCTCGAGCCTGCCATATTTCCTCCTGACGGATTACGCGGCCTCTTCGGGCGCAATGACCACACGGAAACCCAGATCGTCAGTGAACTTCAACGGGATGGACCAGTTGCAGAACAACACACGCACAAACCACTGGCACCCGATCCACGAGCCGCCGCGCACCACGCGGTAACGTTTGTCTTCATCATACCACGCCCCGGTCCATTCCCAGACGTTGCCGCTCCTATCCCACGTCCCCAGCGGGCCGATGCCCGGCAGGAAGGGGTCTGGATCTGAGCCTGCATCTCGGCGATCTTGAGGGTTGACGATCTCCTCGCCGAGTTCGGAGCGCAGTTTTTCCAGGACGGCAACCTTATCTTGTGGTTCCACAATTTGCATATGGGATTTGGCCAAGGTCGAACGATTTTGATTGACTCTTTCCTCCATCGCGGATAAAATACCCCCCGCATTGGCCCCGTAGCTCAATGGCAGAGCAGTTGACTCTTAATCAATTGGTTGAGCGTTCAAATCGCTCCGGGGTCACTCATGAGACAAGCCCGATTTTTAATCGGGCTTGTCATTTAAGCATCCTGCTGCAAATATTCGGTTTTATCCTGCCTGCATCTGCGCCAGCAGTTTCTGGTACTCTTCTGCGTTGGGCGGATTCATCAACAGGATCTGGTTGATGGCCTGAATGGCCCCTTCGCGGTCCCCGGCCTGGAGCAGGATCTCACCCACGCTATCCAGCTGGGCGATGGCGTCCTGCACGCGACCCGATTCCTTGTACAGTCCTGCCAGGGCGCGGCGCAGGGAGGCCTGGTTGCCGTGTTCGTTCACCAGGTCCTCGAGGAAGGTGATGGCGTCCGCCGTGCGCCCGTTGGTCTCGAGGTAGGTGAGGTAGTTCTCCAGTTCGGTCAGCGCCTGGGGGGATTGTCCCAGCCGCAGGTTGAGTTCGATCAGGTTCTTGCGCACCAGGTCATCGTCCGGTTGAAGCGTGCGGATCTGCTCGTAGATGCGAATGGCCTGTTTCCAGTCCAGCCTTTGCATGTCGATGTCTGCCATGCGGTGCAGGATGTGGACATTCCATGAACGGTCAGCGTTGGCTTGCTGGACGAAGCGCAGGGCGGTGGTATAGGTCTTGCGCGCCGAATCGAGTTCGGCCAGACGATAGTAGATGTCCGCCAGTTCGAGGTACTCACTGATGGCGTCCTCCACCTGGCCGCGCGCCACCAATTGGTCAATGAGACGGGTGCGGGCGGCCAGGTCCATGGGAGCGAGATGGATGATGCGCCGCAGGATCTTGGTGGCCTGTGTGGGCTCGCCGCGCACGCCATAAGCAGTGGCAACGGTCGAGAACTTGGCAATTGCGTCTTCGGTGCGGCCTTCCTGCACGAGCAGGTCGCCCATCAGGCTGTGCAGGGGCAAGTACGTCGGCGCATGGGCGAGCGCGGAAAAGGCTTCGTCCATGGCCGAGCGCAGACGTCCTGCCCGCGCCAGTTGGTTAATATGGTTGATCGATTCGAGCACTTGGCTGCTCTGCGCCTGGATGACGATCTCGGCCAGCGGCACAGGCAGGTCGCCCTCCTGGCCTTTAGGCAGTTGCTCGCGCGCCTTACGCAGGTGTTCGCGCCAGTCGACACGATACAACATGGCGCTGACGTTTTCGCACAGGCGTTTGAGCGCGCCTTCGTCGCTCTGATTCGCCTGGGCCTCGATGAGCGGCTCGTACAACTGGCGGATCTCGTCGGACTGTTCGGGAGGAACCACTGCGGAATCAGCCAGTTTCAACGCCTCGAGATATTCCACCGAGGCTTCCGCGAAGCGCCCCATCTTGAGCAGGATCTGTCCCATGAGCAGGCGCGAGCCGAGAGCAAAGTCGGCGCGTTTGACCGCGTGCTGAAGGTTGCGTAACGCGCTCTCGACGCGGTCACCCTTGGCGCGCAACATGCCTAACGCAAAATACAAGGCAGGATGTTTGAAACCCGCCTCGAGCGCCTTCTCCAGTTCCTCGGCGGCCTGCGCGTCCTTGTTCTTCGTCTGCGCATCAATCGCCTGACTGAGGTGCAGGACCACCTTGGTCTGTTCGGCCTGCTGGAGCGATAACTGCCCGGTGCCGCGCATGATGGCCTGCAGGCCGCGCCGTTCCTGCGCGCCGGGACTCTCGTCGTTATAGTCGAAGAGGGCCTCAGCCAGGCGCTCTAATGCTTTTTTGCGCGCCTCCGCCACCGGATCCAGCCCGCTCGAGGTCACCTGTTCGGGTTTGCTCAACTGTTTGACCTGCGCCATGCGGAGCGGCCCGGTCCCACCTTTCGGGCGCATCGGCTTGGGCAGCAACTGTCCCGATTTGAGCAGGGCCTGTGCCTGGCGTGCCTCCTGGCTGTCGGGCAGAATCTGCAGGGCTTTGTTGATCAGTTCGGTGGTCTTCTCGATATTTCCCGACCGTTGCAGCAGGCTGGCCACGGCCAGGTATTCAACCACGGCCTGCTGGGCGTGACCGAGACGCTCGTGTGCCAGCGCCAGCCGCGAGTGAGCCATGGCGTGTTCCGGGTTGAGGGTGGTGATGCGCACCCAGTTCTCGATGGCCTTATCCACCTCGCGCTGGTTGAGATACAAGTCCGCGGCCCTCATCGCATATTCGATGGCGGCTTTCAAATCCCCGAGGCGCTCCGAAAGCTGGGCGGCCTTCTCCACCGGGATCGGATCCTCGGGAGAAAGCCGCGCCACCGTCTTGTAGGTTTGCAGGGCTTCTTCGAACCGCGACAATTGATACAACGCCAGGCCGAGGCTGTTGAGCGCCTTGGGATTATCGGGAAATTCGTGCAAGGCCGTGCGATACGCGGCGGCCGCCTTTTCCCACTGCTGGTCCCAGGCCGCCGAGTGGCCCTCGTTCATGGATTTTTGGAAAACGTCTTCGCGTCCGGGCATGGCTCTATTTTACCCTGTTGTTCATCCAACCATTAGACTGTGGGACTATCAGACTATCCGACCATCGGACTACCCGACTACCTCCATCTCGCCCCAGTTCCGACCCCAACGGGCCTCCGTCAAAAGAGGGATGCTGAGAGGATAGGCCGATTCCATCACGCCCTTGACGAGGCGCACGGTCTGCTCCAGTTCTGCCCGCGGACATTCGAGCACGAGTTCGTCGTGCACCTGCAGCAGCATCTGCGCGCGCAGGTTCGCGGCTTTCAACGCCGGCGGGATTCGCAGCATGGCGATCTTCATGATGTCCGCGGCCGTGCCCTGGATGGGGGCGTTGATGGCCTCGCGCTCTTCGCGGTTGCGCAGGTTTCTATTCATCTGGCTCTTCAGCGCGGGGAAGTAACGGCGGCGGCCAAGCAACGTTTCCACGTAGCCTTGTTCCGCAGCCTGCCTGCGAATACCGTCCAGATATTTTTTGATGCCGGGGAACTGTCTGAAATACGCGGCCACGAAATCCTCGGCCTCCGCCAGGGTCAACTCGGTGGAGCGCGTCAGCCCAAACGCGGACATGCCGTAGATCAGGCCGAAGTTGATAGCCTTGGCATGACGGCGCTGGTCCTTCGTCACTTTGTCGAGAGGGATGTTATAAATCGCGGCAGCGGTCGTGGCGTGGATGTCTTGGCCCGCGCGGAAGGCGGCAAGCATGCCCTCATCCTGCGCCATGTGCGCCACGATGCGGAGTTCGATCTGCGAATAATCTATCGAAAGAAGGACATTGCCCTGATCCGCGATGAAGCCCTTGCGGACGCGGCGGCCCAACTCACTACGGATGGGAATGTTCTGTAGGTTCGGGTTGTTGGACGAAAGCCGCCCGGTCACCGCGCCGATCTGGCTGTAGGAAGTGTGCACGCGGCCTGTCTTTCCGTCCACGGCAAGAGGCAGGGCATCCACATACGTGGACTTCAACTTCGAAAGTTCGCGGTGTTCGAGTACCAGATCCACCACAGAATGCTCCCCACGCAGGGACTCGAGCACCTCAGCGTTCGTGGAATAATGGCCGCTGGCAGTCTTCCACGAGGCATCGGGCTTCAATCCAAGTTTATTGAAGAGGACATCCGAAAGTTGCTGTGTCGAATTAATGTTGAACGCCTTGCCGACCGCGGCATAAACATCCTTTTCGATTTCACTCAGCCGCGCTGTCAGTTCCACTGACATTTTCTCGAAGAACGGCAGGTCGAGCAGAACGCCCGTCATCTCCATATCGGCCAGCACGGTCGTGAGCGGCAGGTCAATTTCATCGAGCAATTTTTCGCCGTGCACGCGCTTTACTTCCGCCTGCATGATGGGCAACAGCCGCAAAGTCGATTCCGCGTCTGCGGCCGCGTATGGGGCAACCGATTCAA
>DAOTXP010000129.1:0-12347 GCA_034435275.1 Anaerolineales bacterium
TGATGCCCGGGGATAACGTGAACCTGACGGTGGAATTGATCGTTCCGGTAGCGCTGGAGCAGGGCTCGAAGTTCGCCATCCGCGAAGGCGGCCTGACCGTCGGCGCCGGCGTTATCACCAAAATCATCGAGTAAGAAGGTAAGGCATGGCATCCAAGAAGAAAGACGTGCGCCCGGTCATTACACTCCAGTGTGGTGACTGCAAGGAGCGCAACTACACGACCGAGAAGAACCGCCGCAACGACCCGAACCGGCTCGAGTTCAACAAGTATTGCCCTCGTTGCCGCAAGCACACGTTGCATCGCGAAACGAAATAGATTGCTGGTCGAATAGTCGTCTGGTTTCATAGTCCAGTGTTTGCAAATTGTGACCATTAGACTATGAGACGGCGAGACTAATCGACTACCTAGGCCAGTAGCTCAATTGGTAGAGCACTCGTCTCCAAAACGAGCGGTTGTGGGTTCAAGTCCTGCCTGGCCTGCCTGAAGGCTGACGCCGTCTGCTGGGCGGCGTTTTAGCCGTAAAAAGAGAGCAAGGAGTCTGCCTTGGCTGAGAAGGAAAAAAAACAAAACGCCATCCAGCGATTCGTGCGTGAGACGGTTGGAGAGCTTCGCAAAGTTTCATGGCCCACCTGGTCGGAAGTTCGTCAGTTGACAGTGATCGTGCTGGTGGTCATGGTGATCATGGGTCTCGTGCTGAGCCTGGTGGATTTGGGCGCCGGGTCGCTCCTTGACCTGGCCTTGGGTGTATAGCCCGAATCTTGAGATTGAGGTTTTGATGGACGAGCAGGATCCGAAAGAACAGTTTGAGCAGGGACCGGTCGAGGCGGCTGATTCGATTCAGGCGCCGAAGGACGAACCGGTCGTTTCGGATTCTGAACCGGTGGCCGAGCCCATTCCTTCGTCTGTGAAAGAGGCGGAAGCATCCATTGAGGAGCCTGTCGAGGTCGCGGAGGAGGTCGAGTTGCCGGCAGACGCGCCGGTCGTTTCGGAACCAGAACCGGCGGCCCAACCTGTGCCTGCGTCCGCGACAGGAGCGTCCGAGGAGGGCCCGGCTTGGTATGTTATTCATTGCTACTCGGGCTACGAGAATAAGGTGCGCCACAACCTCGAACAACGCATCGAAACGATGGGCATGAAGAACAAGATCTTCGATGTGGTGGTGCCGACGCAGGAAGAAGTGGAAGTGCGCGACGGCAAGCGCCGCACGGTGGAACGCCACATTTTCCCCGGCTATGTGCTGGTGAACATGGTCCTGACGGAGGAGTCATGGTATGTGGTGCGCAACACGCCCGGCGTGACCGGTTTCGTGGGTATGGGCAACCTGCCCACACCGCTTCGCCCGGAAGAAGTGGCGCAAATTGTCAAGCGTATGGAGGCAGAGGCCCCGACGGTGAAGGTCTCGTTCAAGGCGGGTGAACGCGTGCGCATTGTGGACGGGCCGTTCAACGATTTCCGCGGTATCGTGGCGGAGATTGACATGGAGCGCACGAAGGTGCGCGTGATGGTCAACTTCTTCGGGCGCGAGACGCCGGTGGAGTTGGACTTTCTCCAGGTGGAGAAAGCGTAATTTTGACGGTGACAGGCTGCCCGGAGCGAAGTCGAAGGGTCCCCTGAATCGGTGGGAGGGTCTCCCGAAATGGCCCGCTAAAACCACAAGGAGTAGATATGGCAAAGAAACTAAAAGCAATCGTTCGTCTGCAAATCGAGGCCGGTAAGGCCAACCCGGCGCCCCCCATCGGCCCGGCGTTGGCGGGTCACGGCATCAACATTATGCAGTTCTGCAAGGAGTACAATGCCCGCACATCGAACCGGGCGGGCGAAGTACTCCCGGCCGAGATCACCGTCTATACCGACGGTTCGTTTACGTTTGTTCTCAAGACTCCGCCTGCGGCAGTCCTGTTGCGGAAAGCGGCGGGCGTGGAGAAGGGTTCGGGCGTGCCGAACAAAGACAAGGTCGGCAAGGTGACGCGTGCGCAGGTGAAGGAAATCGCGGAAATGAAGATGAAAGACCTGAACGCGGTTGACATCGAAGGCGCCATGCGCCAGATCGAGGGCACGGCCCGCAGTATGGGGCTGACTGTCACAGATTAATTTGTGGGAGGGCCGCCATGAAGCGGTCCGTTTGAACCACGGAGGAAACCATGACCAAACACGGAAAGAAGTACCTGGCCGCCACGGCCAAAGTGGATCCTGAAAAGCTCTATTCGCCGCAGGAGGCGATGGCGTTGGTGCGTGAGACCAGCATTACGAAGTTCGATTCCACGGTGGAAGTGCACATGCGCACCGGGCTTGATCCGCGCATGGCGGATCAGCAGGTGCGCGATGTGGTTGTCCTGCCGTATGGCCTGGGTAAAACTGTCCGCGTGCTGGTGTTTGCCCAGGGCGACGGCGCGGCGCATGCCCGCGCAGCCGGGGCGGACCTGGTCGCGGATGACGACGAAACGTTGAAGAAGATCGAAGGCGGCGCCTTGGATTTCGACGTTGCGATCGCGACCCCGGACATGATGGGCAAGGTCGGACGCCTCGGCCGCGTGCTCGGTCCGCGCGGACTGATGCCGAATCCCAAAGCGGGGACGGTGGTCAACCCCGATGATCTTTCGCGCGCGATCCAGGAGGCCAAGGCCGGCCGCGTGGAGTTCCGCCTCGACAAAACGGCGAACATCCACGTCTCGATTGGCAAAGCTTCGTTCGCCGCCGAACAACTTCATGCCAACTTTGCGGCGCTGATGGACGCGCTGAACAAGTCGCGACCGGCGGGTGCCAAAGGTGTCTATATCAAACGCATCACGGTCGCGACAACGATGGGTCCGGGCGTCAAGGTTGACCCGAACCTGGCTCTTTCTATGGAGGCAAGCGAGTAGAAATATTCGCATCACTCAGCCAGCCACTTCGCCAATGACGGCGGGCGCCCTGCGGTTGCATGTCTCGTTCAGGGCTTAATATCCTGCTCAGGCGGAGACTCATGCAAGCATCGGCTCGAAAGAGCCGTTCCCTCCGGGATTGCAGAAAGTCTTTGCCTCGCGAAGCGTGTGGCAAAGACTTTTTGTTGAAAGGAGGTGATTTTCTTTTGGCCATATCTAAACAGCGCAAAGAAGAAGTGCTGGCCCAGTATCAGGACTGGCTGGGCCGCAGCCAGGCCGTGATCCTAGTGGAGTACACGGGCGCGACGATGCAGGCGATGGATGCGATCCGCGCCAAGATCCGCGAGGCCGGTGGTGAATTCCACGTTGTCAAGAACACCCTGGCGAAACGGGCCTTCGAAGCGAAAGGCATGGCGATTCCGCAGGACATGTTCGAGAAAAGCACGGCTATCGGCTTTGCGTTTTCCGACGCCGCGGCGACTGCCAAGGCACTGACCGAGGTCATTAAAGGCATGGAGTTCGCCAAGGTCAAAGGCGGCTTCATGGGCGCGCAAGTGCTCAACGCTGTCCAGGTCAAAGCTTTGGCCGACTTGCCGCCGCTGCCAGTCATGCGCGCTCGTTTGCTTGGCGTGTTGCAGGCCCCGGCCGGCCAACTGGTCCGCACCCTGGCGGAACCGGCGCGTTCGCTGGCCGCTGTGCTCAAGGCCTACGCGGACAACCCCGCCGCTGCTTGATGGAATCGCGCGATCAAGAATCGCACCGCTTGTCGTCTAATCAATTTCACTCACAAGTAAGGAGTTGTGTAACAATGGCTGCTAATCTGGAAAAACTGGTCGAATCCCTGAGCGAACTCAGCGTACTCGAAGCCGCGGAACTCGTCAAGATGCTCGAAGAGAAGTGGGGCGTCTCTGCGGCCGCCCCGGTGGCGGTGGCTGCTGTCGCGGGCGGCGCGGGCGGCGCGGCCGCTGAACCGGTCGAAGAGAAGACCGAGTTCGACGTGGTCATCAAAGATGCTGGACCCAAGAAGATCGAGGTCATCAAGGTCATCCGCCAGTTGACGAACCTGGGTTTGGGCGAGGCAAAAACCATGGCCGAAACCGCTGGCTCGAAGGTCCTGTCCGGCGCGGGCAAGGATGCCGCGATGGATGCCAAAAAGAAGCTCGAGGAAGCCGGCGCGGTTGTCGAACTCGCCTAGTTTCTTTCTCGTTCCCAATAAAAAGACGGCTCGAAGGAGCCGTCTTTTTGATTCCCGGCGGCAATTAAGCCGCCACAGATTCGACATTGCGGATGACCATGACCACTTTGCCTTTGATTTGCAGTTCTTCGTGTTTATCCACATAAATGGGGGCCATGGTTGGATTGGCGGGCTGGAGGCGGTAACGATTGCTCTCTTTATAGAAATACTTGAGGGTTGTCTCGTCACGCTCCGGGAGCCAGACCGCCACCATGTCACCGTTCTTGGCCTCGGCGTTACTGCCAACTTTGCGCATGACAACGATGTCGCCGTTATTTACCATGGCGTCGATCATCGAGTCGCCTTGCACTTCGAGAGCGAAGAGATCCTTGGTATCGCGCACGGGAAGCAGGCTGCGAGCGATTTCCACGCTCTCCTCAGCGTCGTAGGGATTGAAGTCGGAAGCGGGAACGGGGACAGGTTCACTGGCGAAGATGCGGCCGATGACCGGGATGGTAAACAGGTCCTTGGTCTTCTGGAGAAACTCGTCCATCTTTTCGGTCAGTTTCAGGCCGCGCGAGACGCGGTCTTCGCGCTCGATGTAACCCATCTTTTCCAGTTGCTCAAGGTAATAGTTGACCACTGAGGTCGAGGAGATGTCGGCCTTTTCACCGATCTCGCGGATGGACGGTGGACGGCCGAAATTCTCCCAATATTCCGCCAGGAATTTGAGGATCTTCAAGTGCCGTTCGCTCAGGCCTTTGCTTTTGCGTGCCATCATCATTTCACACACTCCCGGACATTTTTCGCTTATTTGTTCTATTAAATAATAACACGAACATCCGTTCCATGTCAAGCGTTTCAGGGAGGTGTATTTTAAGAAAAAATGAGCGCCGGGAGGCGCTCATTTTTTGTGTTTTGGCACTATATCCACGTTCTTTTGCGCATCCACAAATACATGATGATTGGAACCAATGCAAGTAGAGCTATAACGTTAAAAAAGACGGGACGGGTCATCAATTCCCAGATGGCATCATCCGAACGGGGCACAAAGAAATTCATTCCGAAAACACCTGCAATGAAGCTCATGGGCATGAAAAGGGTCGTGATGATGGTCAGGGTCTTCATGACCTCGTTCATGCGGTTGTTGATGACCGAGAGGTATGAATCCAGCGCACCGCCGACCAGGTCGCGCATGGATTCGTTCAGGTCGTGGAGGCGCACCATATGGTCGTACACGTCGCGGAAGAAGACGCGGTCGCGCGGGTCGATTACCCGGAAATCGTCGCGGGCCAGTTTGTTCAGCACTTCGCGCTGGGGAGTGATGATGCGCCGCATGGATTGCAGAACGCGTTTGAGCGAGAACAACTGCTCGAGGGTTCCGCGCGTCGGCCTGTCGAATACTTCGTCTTCGATCTCGTTGATAGCGAGATCCACCTGTTCGACAAAGTGCATATAGTCACTGGTCAGGCGATCCACGATCTTATAGAGCAGGTGGTCTGTGCCTTCTTGCAGGTTACGCGGGTCGCGCGGGACGGCGGACCAGATTTCGTCGAGGGAAGGAATTGGCAGGTCGTGATGGGTGACAAGATAATTGTGTCCAATAAAGACATCCAGTTCCTCGCTCTCCGTGGCCCAGCCGGCGCCGTTGTTGCCAATCAGACTGATGGTATCGAATACAATGTAGAGATAGTCGCCCCAATCGTCCACCCTGGGTACATGTCTCTCGGCCAGGGCGTCGTCAATGGCGAGAGGGTGGAACCCAAATCGCTCCAGAATAGGCTGGCAGACCTCTGCCGATTCGCCGCTGAAATCCACCCAGAGCAGGCCGCGGGGGTTGCGGACCGCGCGGGGAAAATCGGCCGGCTTCAGGTCGGTTTGAAGCGGCTTACCGGGCTGGTAGTACAGGGAACGGATCATTCAGCCTCTAGAAAATGGAGTAATATCAAGAATATTGAAATAATACTTGACAAATTCAAATAAATTGCTATAATATATTTATATTTTGAAACATTAAGTTGATGTTCTTGAACTGGAGGTCGAAATGCATCCTGCTCCAACCCGTTGCCCGGTCTGTCAGGCCGAACTGACGGTAACTCGTCTTCATTGCCCGTCTTGTGATACAGCCATCGAAGGCCGGTTTGCAGCAGGGTCTTTTGCACATCTCTCGGCCGAACAACTCGATTTTATCGTGACTTTCGTCCGTTGCGAGGGCAAGATCAACCGTATGGAGAGCGAACTGGGACTTTCGTATCCGACCATCCGCAACCGCCTGCACGATGTGATCCGCGCCATGGGCTTCGAGCCCGGGCGGGAAGAGTCGCCTGAAATTACGGACGAACAGCGCCGCGCCATCCTTGATGATCTGAACAGCGGAAAGATTTCCGCCGAGGATGCCATGCGCCTGTTGCGCGGCGGAGAGGAGTAGATCATGATTCGCAAGAGCATAAAAGTAAAAACGAATGTGCGCGTCATTATTCTGTCTGCCCCCGGAGATCTTAAAGTGACCGGCTGGGAAAGAGAGGAAATCATGGCCAAGGCTGACGATATCCTGGAATTGACACAGGACGGCGACGAAATCACGATCACTTGCGACGATGATCTTTCTGTAACTGTCCCGGCGAGCGCCGGTCTGCAAATTGACCACGCCGCCGGTGATGTGGATATATTCAGAGTCAATGGCCCCGTCTCATTTGGGTCGGTGATGGGCGATCTCTCCATGCACCAGGTTGGCCCGGTCACCGTGGGCGCGCTGGAAGGAGATTTGAGCCTGCGCGGTGTCACCGGTGATGTCAGCATTGGCGAGGTCAGCAGCGACGCGTCCCTGCGCGACGTGCAGGGCAACGTGACTCTCGGCTCGGTCGAAGAGGACCTGTACCTGCAAGCCGTTTCAGGAAACGTGAATGCGACCGTTGGGGCAGACGCCGTTCTTCACCTGGACCCGCGGCCCGGCGCGGCTGTAAACGTGACCGCCAGGGACGACATCCTCCTGCATCTGCCTGAATCGGTGGATGCGGCCTTTTCGCTGACGGCACGCGACGCGGAGGATATTCACGTTCAATTGCCCGGCGCGGCCACGACAATGAATGAAAATCCGCGTGTGTTTGTGTTGGGAAACGGTGCGGCCTCCATTTCACTTTCGGCGGAAGGTGACATCATGGTCACCACCCAGGCAGAGGAATGGGAGGACGCGTCCGAATTCGCCGACTTTGGCCGCGACTGGCCTCTGCCGGCCGATTTGGGCGAGCAGATCAATCGGCGGGTCCAGCAGGCTACGCGGCGCGCGGAAGCCGCCGCGCGCCGAGCCGCCCAGCGGGCGCGCGTCAAGGTGAACGCGAGGGTCGGGCGCTGGAACTGGGACATGTTCCCGCAAGGCGCTCCGCCTGCAGGCCCCGTTGGTGATCCCGTTTCGGATGAGGAACGCATGACCATCCTGCGCATGTTGCAGGAAAAGAAGATTACGAGCGAGGAAGCCGAGAAGTTGCTTTCGGCGCTTGGATAAAAGGATAGCGCCATGTCTTCTTCAGAGGAACGACAACAGATCTTGAAGATGGTCGAGGATGGCAAAATCTCGGCCGAGGAAGCCATGCGCCTGATGAAGGCGCTGGAGGAGAACCCTGCTGAAGAACGGGTGGAAGTCATCGAAGCCGCGTCTATCCCCAAGTCAGAGAAGATCGACGCGCCGGAGTTCGAGCAGGTGGCGGCGCGCGCCCGTCGCTTTGCGATGATCCCCGTCTGGATCGGCATTGGCATCACCCTGGTCAGCAGCCTGTTGATGTACTGGGCTATGCAGGCCTCCGGGTTCGGATTCTGGTTTTATTGCCTGTGGTTCCCGTTCCTGTTTGGTGTTTTGATCCTGGCCTTGGGCGCGGGTGGACACAACTCGCGCTGGCTGTTTGTGGATGTACAGCAGAAGCCCGGGGAACATCCCGGGCGCATCACCCTGGGATTCCCCGTCCCGCTGGGACTGGTGGGTTGGGTGCTGAGAAATTTTGGCCACCACATCAAAGGTATGGATCAGCAACGTGCCGCCGATATGGCAGATTTGCTGAAAGCGACCGCCTCGTCGAAGGCGCCATTGATTGTCAACGCGAGTGACGACGAGGACGGCGAACGCGTGCAGGTTTACATTGGATAAGGAGGTGCGTCATGGCGACCACTGAAGAGCGAATGAAAATTTTGAAGATGGTCGAGGAGGGAAAAATCAGCGCGGAGGAAGGCGCCAAGTTGCTGGCCGCCTTGAGCGAGGGACGCCGCGGGGTCGGCGTCCCGAACATGCCGCGTTCACCCGGCGCGCCGCGCTGGCTGCGGATTCGCGTCACAGACGTGAATTCGGGACGCTCAAAAGCCTCCGTGCAGATTCCGCTTGACCTGGTGGACGCCGGCATGAAGATCGGCGCGCACTTTGCCCCCGAAGTGGAGGGCGTGGACATGAACAATGTCATGAGCGCCCTGCGGGCCGGGATGACAGGCAAGATCATTGATGTGGTGGACGAAGAGGACGGCGAGCACGTGGAGATTTACGTGGAGTAAATTCGGCGGCCTCTGCTGCAGGAGGACGCCTGAATTGAAACGACCTGACGTGTCTTTCGCCCGTCAGGTCGTTTTTTCTATGCCAGGTCTCCCATTAACTCCATCGGCACCACCGCCGCCCCCACGATGCCTGGGCCCGTGTGAACGCCCAGCACGGGAGAGATACGCATCACTTCGAGTTTGGCGACATTCAATTTTTCTTTGAGTTCGCCTGCGAGCGCCTCCGCCTTTTCGGTAAATCGTCCGTGCAATACAGTGACCCAGACGGGCGTGTGCGCGTACTTTTCATAAAGATGCTCCGCGATGGCGGTCATGGATTTGCCAATCGTCCGCTCGGTTTTCACGGTGGAATATTTCCCGTCCGCGTCCACGCGGATGACGGGTTTGAGATTCAGCAACGCGCCTGCGATGGCTTTCACCCGTCCAATTCGTCCGCCGCGGGCGAGATATTCCAGCGTGTCGAGCGTGTAGATGACCTCGGTTCTCTCGCGGATTTTTTCCAGGCGCGCTTTGATCGCATCGAAGGCCCAGCCCGCCTTTGATGCAAGCGCCGCGGCCAGCACTTGGAACCGTTCGCCGCCCGAGAGGGTGAGCGTGTCCCAAAAGCTGACGTCCGAGTCGGGACCGGCCTGTTTGCCGCCTTCGCGCGCGGCGTGGATCGTTCCGCTCAATCCCGACGAGATGTGAATGGACAGAATCTTCTCACCCGCCTTTGCAACTTTGCGATACAACTCCGCGAACAACCCTGTCGAAGGCATGGCCGTCGTCGGGATTTGCGGGCGCATGGCTTCGAGCCGGTCGTAGAACGCGTCGGCGGTGATATCGGCGGAGTTGACTTCGCCTTCGGGAAATTGGATGAACAGCGGGGCTTGCGTGATACCGAGTCCTTCGAGTTCTTCGGCGGTCATATCTGCCGCACAATCGGTGACGATTTTCATATGTCTCCTTGTTTAAAATGGTTTTACTTGCGAACGATTGTACTGTCAAGGCAGGGAGATAAATGGCGGTTAAGAAAAAGCGACGGCAGTTCAGCCATCGCTTTGACGAGCCAAACAGGCGTCTCACGCAGGTTTGTATGCGGTGATCTTCGCGCTATACACCGCCTTGTAAACCGACTCGCGCGGATACGCGGCCACATCGAGTTTCATTTCATCCAGCGCGCTGTCCACGGTTTCCTTGTCGAAGAACACAGGGCTGACGGACACGTCCGTGAAGCCGACCGCCTCCATCATGCCGATGTAATCCTTCGCTTCGACCGCGCCCGCCACACATCCCGCCCAGGCGCTCAGGCTTTGCTTGACTGCCTCGGGCAGGGGGCCGTCGGTGACGATGTCCGAGACGGCGAGTTGGCCGCCCGGTTTCAGCACGCGGAACGCTTCGGCGAAAACTTTGGCCTTATAGGGCGAGAGATTGATGACACAGTTCGAGATGATGACATCCACGCTGTTCGCTTCCACGGGCAGGTCTTCGAGATAGCCCTGACGGAATTCCACGTTGGCGACTCCCATCCGCTTCGCGCTGGACCTGGCGCGCTCGATCATTTCGGGAGTCATATCCACGCCGATGACGTGTCCCGTCTCGCCGACTTTCTTCGCGGCGAAGAAGCAGTCGAGTCCCGCGCCGGAGCCGAGATCGAGGACGACCTGTCCAGTTTGCAGGGACGCGAGCGTGATCGGGTCGCCGCATCCGTAACTGACGGGGGATTCGCCATCAGGGAGGGTGGCAAGCAACTCCGCAGGGTAGAGGTTGGTTTCGGGCGCGCAACAATCGGAGGGTCCGCAGCAGGAGGCGCTGTTCCTGATCCGCTCGGCGTAATGCTCGCGGACAACTTCATGGATGGGAGTGGGGGATTGGGTGGTCATGGGGGTCTCCTTTATATAGATGAATGTCTATGTATTTTGTCAAAAAAAGAGTCCGTCAAACGGCGATCTTTTTTGTCGTCTCTGATTCAGGCGCGAACTTGAGCATGATCTGTCCGCAGCAGACCACGACGCGCTCCTGATTGAGGGTGTAGAAGGTCTGCTTGCCTTCTTCGCGGACATCCGCCAGGCCCGCCTCGCGCAGGATGGCGAGGTGGTGCGAGACGGTGGGCTGGGATACGTCGAGTTTCTCCACGATCTCATTGACCGAAAGCCAGTTGCAACAGATCAGCCCCATGATCTTCTGGCGGGTCTCGTCGGCGATGGCCTTGGCAAATAGGACGGGATTGGGTTTCATAGACGTTTATCTATGCAAGATTATATCGAAGTTTGTCTATTTGTCAAGGCGAAAAAGAGACCTCCGAAGTCTCCGAGGCTTCGGAGATCTGAAACTACCTGCCAGCCAACACCCCCAGCCGATCATTGCTATCGTTGACGGGAGAAAAGACTCGGCGCGTTTACGATCAGACCAACTCCCATTGTCAGCAGGTAAACCCACGCCAACGGCTTGGTCAGGTCAAAGCTGGAGAAGTAGCGCGCCAGGACGATCAGTTGGAGGACACAAAATGCCAACAGGCTCATCCGCGCGCTCAAGGTGTTGGAGACATTGTTTTCACGGTTGATGCTCAGGCAAGCCAGACCATATGCCATGAACCATGCGCTGACGGCGCGCGCAGTCAACGGAGTTAATTCCCAGGGCCAGAATGGAATGATGCTGCCCGGAACAAGGAATAACAGGAGGCTCGCCGCGATCATCGCGACCGCTTGAAACAGATTTCCGTTTCGGACCCATGTCGGCAAAGGTGCTGCCCCGACGGTCTCATCCCTGCCGCGCCCGAAGGCGAGCCATATCCACAGGAAGAGAAAAGGTGTGACAGCATAAACGATGATCCAGACCCAGGTGACGAAGCGAGTGAGGAGTTCCGGGCTGTTCAAATGGAATTTATCGAGATGGAGAAAGGTGGCGATCCCCAACATGCCGGTTGCCGCCAGAGAGGTGAGACCCGTTGTCCGCGCAGCCACGTTCGGAGTCTCCCGCCAGTTCCGATAAGCGACCACCATCGCCGACCAATATCCCGCGCCTAAAAAGGCGGCGGTCAGCGGAAGGGAGATCGTCCAGGCAAAGTAAACATCCGTCTGTTCGGACAGGATGAAGAGCTGAACGCCCGCGATAAAAAGCAAAGGCAGTGCAACGAACCGAATGAACCAGCGAGTGAACGGTGTATTTGTTTTGGACATGGTAAGGACTCCTATGGTTATGATTAAGGATGTGGGGATATTACACAGTAAAACACGGATATTGAAGCATGGGTGCGCGGATGTAAACCCCTCTCCCGTCTACCCTAAAGGGGGTCAATCCACCGTCAGCGTCTTGGACAAATTTCGCGGGAAATCGGGATCGAACCCGCGCATCACGGACATGTGATACGAGAGCAACTGTAATGGCAATACGCCCAGCAACGCGGCAATCTGCAGGTCTGATTTGGGGATGACGATCAGGGCGTCGGCGTTGGCGCGCAGGCGCGGATCGTCCTCGGCGATGACAATCGTACGCGCGCCGCGCACCTTGACCTCGTTGATTCCGCTGATGATGAGCGGCACGTCGTTGGGTCCCGCCACGAAAATGATCGGGAAGCCCTTGCTCACCGCGGAGAGCGGTCCGTGCTTGAACTCGGTGGAGAGCATGCCTTCGCAGTGGGCGTAGGTGATTTCCTTCAACTTCAGCGCGCCTTCGAGCGCGATGGGGTAGGTCGCGCCGTAGCCGAGACAGTACAGGTCGTTCCACTCGTTGATTTCTTTCGCAAGCGCTTCGACCTGCGGCGCGGTCAGGGCGAGAGTCTGCTCCATCAGTTCGGGAA
>DAOTXP010000130.1:0-2035 GCA_034435275.1 Anaerolineales bacterium
GTTGTCCCGCCGAACGCCGCGGCCTTGTGACCGGTGTAATGGTCGTCGGAGGAGACCGTGCCGAACATGGGCAGGTCGAAGTGGGCGTGCGGGTCCACGCCGCCGGGCAGGATCAACTTTCCCGTCGCGTCCATCACTTGCGCGGAATCAATTTCAAGTCCAGGCTGGACGCGGGCGATTCTTTCGTCCTCGATGAGAATGTCTGCTTTGAATGTTTCAGAAGCCGTAACGAGAGTCCCGTTTTTGATGAGCGTGAGCATCATTCCTCCTTCAACGGCTGGAAGCCCTTGCCGTACACGCCTTGCGCGGGCGAGACAATGACGAAGGCGTTCGGGTCTTCGTTCGCGACCAGGGTGCGCAGTTGCTGTACCTCCGTCACTGTGAGGGCGACCATGAGCACCTGGCGCGCCTCGCCCGTGAACGCGCCCGTGCCCGAAAGAATGGTCACGCCGCGGCGCATATCTTTGAGAATGCGGTCGGAGATCTTCCTGGAATCGTCCGTGATGATCAGGGCAAGCAGTTGAGCGCGCCGCGCGGCGGGACGGAACCAGGCGCGCGGATGCGGGCCGCGTTCGCGCACTTTGAGAATGGATGACAGCCAATCGGAGGACAGGCCCTCGAAGCGCGGATGGACTTCGCCCGCTGAATGCTGCAAGCCGACCGTGGCCAGGGCGAGGAACAGGATGCCGAGAAAGAACAAACCGCCGCCGAATACGACCCACTCCCCCGCGAACAGGCCGATGCCTGCGCGCGCGATCACCTCCTCCCAGTTGGAGGAGGGCGCGGGGAACAGCCACAGGTGAGCCATCCATGCGATGCCGATGACGCCGTAGATCCACAGATAGTTGCGGCGAAGACGGCGGCCGGCGGCCTCCCACGCGGAAATGGGAAAATGCGGCATAAGCAGGTTCTCAGCCAGGGTCTCGGCCCAATCGGGCGAGGGATGGAAGGGCGGTACGAGCATAGCCGCGAAGAAGTCCGTTTCCATGAGGCGGACGCGCGTGCTCCACAGTTCGTAATAGCGATAGCGCCGCGTCTCGATGACGAGGAACATCGTCACCAGCAGGAGGTTCAGCAAAATGACGAAGTGCCCGAACTCGGCCTGCGTAAAGGCAAAGGAGATCACCGCGCCCGTCGTCACGACTGCCCAGTTGGTGGTCGTGTCCAGCCGCTGGCGCCAGGCATTGGCGCGCGTCACTTCGGCGCGAAAAAAGTGCACCATGGCTGTGACGAATTCGCTGGATTTCAATTCGTAGCCGCGGTAGGTCCAGACGGGTTCGGATTGGGGGTGTGGTTTGCGAGGGGTTGTTGGCATAGGGTCAGGTTTCTAAAGTATCTAAAGGATCAAGGTATCTGATGCGCGTTGCGTTCGATGGCCGCCTTCAAGCGGGAAAGAAGATAGCCGACCTCACGGGATTTGTCTGTGAGTGCTTGATAGGTTTGGTCGGCGAAATAACCCAGATCGTGAGCAACTTCGATATGACATTCCGGCTCAGCCAGAGAGCCAACAGAAATGTTCAAGTGCCGAAGGTAATTCGGGGTTGTGCCAAGTGCATATCCTTCCGCAATGTTCGCCTCCACTGAAACGGCGGCGCGGCGAATCTGGCTGGTGAGGCCGAAAAGTCCATGCCGCGGGAATTTCTCTGTCACCTTGTAAATCATCAAGGTTAATTCGTGGGCACGTTTCCACACCAACAACTTACGGAAGGCCTTTTCTTCCTTTTCTGCCATCACCAATTCTCTCCATCAGAACCCTCAGAGCCATCAGAGCCTTCAGGGCCCTCAGAAACCTCATACCCTCCACCCGCTTCCTTGATTCCCAACAGCGCCATCAAAACTTCCGGCGGAATATCCGCCTCAGGCAGGTCGGTTTTGTAGAGTTGTGCATTCTCGGCGCGTTCGCGCAGACTGCGCCACAACACCTGGCGCTCGTCGCCGTCCACGACCAAATCGTTCAGGGTTTTGGCTTGGAGCAGGTATTCCCCCGTCGTATAAAGGAAGGTCAGCCGCTTCCATTTATCGGCCTTGATGGGCT
>DAOTXP010000131.1:0-5374 GCA_034435275.1 Anaerolineales bacterium
TCCGCGCGGGCGTATCACCGCATTTTAAAACTGGCGCGCACAATTGCGGACCTAGCAGGGAGCGATGACATCCAATCTGTGCATTTGGCCGAGGCATTGCAGTACCGCCCGAAGTTGATGATGGGTTGATGGAGTACGCGTGCATGATATTGGGAAGTATTCGAACAAAGATATGTTAGAATTTCCCGAAAGATTGCCATTGAACTCGGCGTTGTATCTGAATTTAGCGGTTGATTCTTGATGATTTGGAGGCTGCAGGGATGGCTGGGAATACGGAACGAGTCGTGATCACCGGCATGGGTGTTGCCAGTCCATTGGGTTGTACTGTGATGGAGTTCTGGAGTGGGTTACTGGCTGGCAGGTCGGGGGTGACGTCCCTGGAGGGCGGCATCTTTTCCGGCTTGCACACAAAAATCGGGGCGGTGGTTCAGGGCTACGAAGAGAGCATGTATTTCGACAGCAAGGAAGCACGGCGTATGAGCCGCTCCTCTCAGTTGGGACTGGTCGCGGCGGAACAGGCGGTTTCCGAAGCAAGGTTGAACAACGGCGATGTGAACTTCGAAGAGGTGGGGGTCATCGTGGGAAGTTCGATTGGCGGTTACAGCGCTTCGGATCCGTTCTTCAAGAGCCATTACCTGAATAATCGCGTCAGCCCATTTACGATCCCGATTTCCATGAATATCGGGCCGGGCTCCAATATCTCCATCAAGTATGGATTTCAGGGACCGCTGGTTAACGTGGATGCCGCGTGCTCCACGGCGGCGCATTCGATTGGCCATGCCTTTAACGTGATCCGAAACAGAGGCTTGCATGTCGCCATCACCGGCGCGGCGGATTGTCCCTTCTCGCCGGGCGTGGTAGCGGCGTGGGTGGCCCTGCGCGCCGTATCGTCGCGTGAAGATAACCCCGCAGAGGCTTGCCGCCCGTTTTCCGCGGACCGCGATGGCATGGTGCTGGGCGAAGGCGCCGGGATTATAGTATTGGAATCGGAACGCCACGCGCTACAGCGGGGGGCGACCATCTTTGCCGAACTCAAAGGCTATGGCGCGTCGGCGGACAGCCACCATCTCACCCAGCCTTCGCAAAAGGGACCCGCCCTCGCCATGCGCCGGGCGTTGGACGACGCGGGCATGACTATCGAAGAGATTGATTACATCAACGCACATGCCACAGGAACCGAGTGGAACGACAAGAACGAGACGAAAGCGATCAAAGACGTGTTCGGCGAGCGCGCGTATGAAATTCCGGTGGTGGGGAACAAAGCCGCGTTCGGGCATTCGATCGCAGGGAGCGGCGTGCTTGAATTGATCGGTTGCGTACTCTCGTTGCGCGATCAGGTCGTGCCGCCGACAATCAATTACAAAGTCCCCGACCCGGAATGCGATCTGGATTATGTGATCGAAGGCAAACGGGATCTGCCGTTGAAAAACATCATGAGCAATTCGTTCGCCTTTGGGGGAAGCAACGCGGTGCTGATTGTGGGGAAATACGAAGCCGAGAATTGATCCGCTTCCATCCATGCAACATAGGAACTTGACCGCCGCGCTGGTCTTCCTGTTGACGACCAGTTTTTATGTTCTTACTCTTTCTCCCTCGCTGGCGTGGGGCGACGGGGTCAAACTGCAAACCGAAGCCGTCACGGGGGAATCGTTCGTGCTGGCAGAGATGCCGGCCGAGGAATTTTCACCGGACCCTCACCTATTTTCAAAAGTCGGCGTGGCGGCGTGGGATCATCCCCTGTACATCATGCTGGGGTACACACTGGTTAGATCACTTCCATCCGTGGATGCACTTTGGCTGGTCAATCTGGTTTCGGCGATCTTCGGAGCGGCGAGCGTCACCTTGGTGTTCATCATCGCCCGCCGACTCACTTCATCCAACGCCGCTTCCTGTTTTGCCGCGTTCGCGCTGGCGGTTTCGCATACGTTTTGGTGGCACTCCTCCACCCCCGAAGTGTACACGTTGTTCGTCTTTCTGCTTCTCGTCAGTTATCATTTGTTCGACGAATTTGAACAAACTCAAAACAATAAATTCCTCATCGGCGGCGCGTTCTCTCTTGGGCTGGCGGCATCCAATCACATCCTTGCTTTTCTGGCGATACCCGCCTTGGTAATTTATTTCTTAATGGCAGGAAAACCATTGCGCTTTGATTCAAGCGGATGGAAAAAATCGCTATTCATCGCAGTGGGTTTTCTGGCTGGATTTTCGCCGTTCATCATCCAATTCATACGCGTTTCTGAAAATTTTTCCATCCACGAAACAGTGGGACCCGCCCTCGGCTCGACCTTTCTCACCCGTCTCGACTTTTTTTCACCGGTAATTTTGGGCAGCAGCCTGCTAACCTATGCGGCGTTCCTCGTGTTTCAATTTAGTCCCCTCGGGATCATCCTGGGCATTCTTGGCATGCGCCGGGTCTTTGCCAACGCAGAACCTTCTCCGCGCAAAGCCTTTGCATTTTTTATCGTGTTCATGCTCTTTGGGGTTGTGTATCGAGTGACCGACCAATTTGCCTTCTTTCTGACATCGTACGTGTTCTTTGCCATTCTCATGGCAATTGGATTAAGCCATCTGCTTGCGGCACTGCGCGACAAAACCCGCCTCGCGCTGACCCTCCTCCTGTTTCTAACCATTCTGTCCACCCCACTCTTCTACGGACTCGTCCCGCAACTTGCGGTGCGATACGGCGTGGACGACTCCTTACTCGGCATCCCGCAAATCGGAACCGGAATCCGCAACGGATTTGCCTACTACATTGATCCCAACAAACGCGGCGACTTCAACGCCTACAACTTCGGGCGCGAGACGATGACAAGCCTGGCGCCCCATGCGGTGGTGATCGCCGAGTGGTACCAGGACACGGACGAATACTTCATCCTGCGGTATTTCAAAAAGGTGGAAAATTTACGCCCGGATGTGACCATCCACGGCTGGCCCATCGAAGACCCCTTTACTTTCGATTCCCAACTCGTATCGAGCGTCATAGAAGATGCTTTCCCCGAACGCCCCGTCTATCTCGCGTCGTTGAGCGAAAAATTCTACGCCGCCTCGACGTTGATCGAAACCTACTGCGTTGTGCCTGAAAACAATTTATATCGCCTGTACGAAAGAGGGGATGGCGCCCTGTCGTGTCTGAGTTTAGACTCAATTACTGATTAACTCACCTTCCGCAGCGTCCCGAAGGTTTGGGCAAGATCCAGGCCTGATTCACGAAAACCTTCGGGACGTTTTGCGTAACCTCAGTGATTAACGTTCCAATCCCAAAACCGAATTTCCAAGCCATCCCCTTCGACTGCCAATGCGGCGATGTAATTTGGTTCAATCGCGAACGAATGCAATGACCAGCGCGCGGCTTCGCTTGCATCGGGTCGCGTCGCGGCGAGGGCAGGCTCATTGGAAGAAAGCGACACATCGAAACTATCCAATGGCAGAGACAAGCCCATTCCCTGCGCTTTGATGTACGCCTCCTTGCGCGTCCAGCAATTGAAAAACCCGATTGGTCTTTGTTCGGGAGGCAATGCCATGAGATCGGAAACTTCACGCGGTGAAAAATTTTGACGGGCGAGGCTTTCGATTTCAATGTCTGCGCGGATTTGCTCGACATCAATTCCAACCCTTCTTCCTCGCACGACCGCGATCAAAGCGTAGTCGCTGGAGTGGGAGAGATTGAAGTCAATTTCAAGGTTAGGCAGAAACGGCTTGCCGTATTCGTTGGCGGAAAATATCAAAACGCGAGGTTCGCATTGCAGATAACGCGCAAGGATGTCTCGCAGGCTGGCGTGGGCAAGGAGGTAGCGATACCGATCTTTCTCGAAGTGAAAGCGAGAGGCGCGCTGGAGTTCGTCGGCGGAAAGGGTGGATTCCATCTGCTGGAGCGGCTCAGATCGAACGTCCAAAAAGACGCGCCAGACATCCACTCGATGACGTTCCAATCGAACATCGTCCGGGGGAATCTGCCAGGCAATGCGAGTCATGTTGTTTCCGCCGCTCGAGGTCAATCCCGCCACGCCTTGAGGATGCCGATCCTGCTGAAGCCCGTTCCAAACCATTGCGGCTGTGGAAAATAACCCTTCTCCACCGCCACGGTAAACCCATGCCCCTCCAACAGCGAGACCAAATCGCGATGTGTCCGTTTTTCCGAGTCGAACTCATGGAATTCCATCACCACGCGTTGAATTTTTGCCATGGATTCATTCGGACAGCCGAAGAAAATATCGTATTCCGCCCCCTCCACATCCACCTTCAACAGATCGAGTTTTTTGATCGCGCGATCCACAATGATATCGTGCAGGGTCGTCACCTTTACCGATTCGGTGAAACTGCTCGCGCTCTGCAACAAAGACCCCATGATGGCATTCCCCGCCGGTGTGAACAGCGTCATCTGCCCGCTCACGCCGGATACCGCGCTGTTTTCGATGTGCAGATTCCTTGCATCGTTCAATTGGCGGTTTCTCGCGAGCATATCGTGATTCTTGCCGGAGGGTTCGTAGGCGTACACCTGTCCGCGAGGCGCCAGCCTCGCGGCGCGCACCGAAAACGCGCCGATGTGCGCGCCGATATCCACGATCGTATCCGTTTCGCCGATGGGCAGGCGCTTGTCGTCATACACTTTCGCCGTCCAAATCTCCCAGATCATGAGCCGGTCGGAGGTGTTGACGCGCACCCAAAATTTTGCCCCTCCGCCCGCGTTCACCACCACTTCCGATTTTCCCTGATGCAACAAATACGACAGCGAGAAAACCAGTTTGTTGAACCAGACAAAAAACCGTTCATTTTTCAGGCGCATGGGACGCTCCAGTGACGAGCCGCATGATACGTTCGATTGCCGTGTGGATGAAGAAATGCCCGCCGGGGAAATAGCGCGACTCAAATCGTGCTGCGGTCTGTTTTGCCCAACCTTCAAGTTGTTCGCGGCTGACGCGGGGATCGTCGAGTCCGCCAAAGGCAACGAGGGGAATATCGAGCGGCGGTTCGCTCGAATCGAAGCGATAGGTTTCGACGGCTTCAAAGTCCGCGCGGAGGATGGGGAGAAGGATTTTCAACGCTTCGGGTTGATTCAAAATCTCAGAGGGGATGCCGTTGAATTCTTTCAAGGCTTTCAGGAATTCATCGTCTGGCAATGCATGGATCGGCGGATTCGGGTCGGGGATGTGCGGCGCGGCGCAAGCGGAGAGGAATAAAACTTTCGGTTGAGGAAGATTTCGTTTTCGCAGTCCCCGCGCGAGCTCGAACGCGATCAGCCCTCCCATGCTGTGACCGAAAAATGCAAATCGTTTATCCAACAAGGGCTGAATAACAGGCAAAAGGTTTTCAATCAGAGTTCCAATTCTTTTTATCGAAGGCTCATTGAATCTTGATCCCCTGCCCGGATAATGCG
>DAOTXP010000132.1:0-2486 GCA_034435275.1 Anaerolineales bacterium
GTTTCGGGACTCTGAGATAGAATTGCATAAAGTCGGCAAGCAGTGATCGGCAAACGGAGGCAGGCATGGACATTGGCGAACTTGCGAAACAACTGGCCGAGTTTCTCAAACCCGCCCTGCCCGCTTTGCTCGCAGGGACGGAGACCGCGGCCAAGGCCGCCATTGAAGCAATGGGCAAGGATGCCTGGGAACTGGCCAAAAAGTTGTGGGGCAAGATTTGGCCGAAGGCAGAAAAGAAAGCAGCCGCGAAAGAAGCCTTTCAGGACGCCGCACAACACCAGAGCGACGAAGACGCACAAACATCCTTCAGAATACAGTTGAAGAAACTGCTCGAAGCAGATGAAGCCTTGCGCCAATTCATTGCAGAAAACATCACCATTGCGGGCGACCGAAGCGTGATCGGGCGGGATTTCAAAGACACAATGGTGGCCACGGGCAATGGCAACACAATGATCGGCCAGTTGCAGGTATTCCTGGATTCACGCTATGCTAAAACGCCCGCCTCGGAGATTCCGACCAATGAATTAATGCTGGCTTATTATCGCGCCCTGGCCCATGAATGCAGACAGCTGCCGCTTGGAATTGTTGATCCGCGCTTTTTGAAGACCGCCGGGGAAGATTCGATTTCTCTTCCGGGCATCTACATTGATCTCGACGTTCAGCCTCCCCAAAGCGAAGGAGAGCGGATAAAACAACGTGAGGAATTCCCGGTCGAAAGAGAACGTGAAAATCGGATACCCGTATTGGAGGCTTTGGCGAATGAAAAACTGCGACGCGTGGTCATACTGGGCGATCCCGGCTCAGGCAAGACCTCCTGCCTGCACTACATCGCATACGTTCTATCCATTATCCAATTGAACGATCCGGACGCGCCGAATCTTCTGCCGGAAGAAACGCCTTTCAAATCGCTTTTCCCCATTCGCCTGGTCTTGCGCGAGGTGGCGGCGCAGCACATTCCCGCACACGCCCAAAAGGGAAGCGCGGAAATGATCTGGAACGCCATTAAAGCGGACATCGCCTCGCGGCTGGGAAGCGAGGCCGCGGCGTCCTTGTTCCCCGTATTGCAGGATCAAATCCTGAAACAGCCCTGCTTCGTGATGTTCGACGGCCTGGACGAAGTAACCGAAGCGGACCAAAAACGCGAAAGATTGATCGAGGCGATTGACCGATTTGCCGCTCCCCTGCGAAAAGAAAGTCATGTCCTCGTCACGGCGCGCCCATATGCCTACGCCGACCCAAAATGGCATTTGCCGAACTTCGCTTCGATTACTCTCCTTCCCTTCAGCGAGGAACAGATCGCGCGCTTTATCGAACGCTGGTATGGCTCGGTGCGCGAACACATGAAATGGGACGAAAAGGCCGCGCAGGATCGCGGCGATAGTTTGAAACAGGCCGTCAACGAAAAGGCATACCTGTTCGATCTCGCGACGCGCCCGCTTTTGCTCACCCTGATGGCAACTCTGCACACCAGTTGGGGCAAATTGCCCGAAGACCGCGCCGACCTGTACGACGAAACCGTACGGCTGTTATTGGATCGCTGGCAGCGCTGGCGTGAAGCGCGCGACCAGCAGGGCAATGTCGTCATGGAAAAATCCATCTCGGTTGCCCTGTCCATTGAGGAAAGCAGGGTCCGCACTGCCCTGAACGAATTGGCCTATAAGGTCCACACCCGCCAGGGCCAGGAGACAGAACGCCAGCCCGCGCCCGCCGACATTCGCGCAGAAGAGGTGCTGGCCGCGTTCGCGCCGTATCTCCCCGATACGGTCCACCCAAGAATTATCATCGAGTACCTCGAGACGCGCGCCGGATTGCTGATCGGGCGCGGCAGCGGCATCTATTCCTTCCCGCATCGTTCCTTTCAGGAATACCTTGCCGCCTGCTACCTGAACGACCAACCCGACCCTGCCAGCGAATACTGTAAAAGAATCCAGGCAGACCCGACCTGGTGGCGCGAGGTATTCCTGCTGGGCATGGGCAAAATACGGCGCGGCGGATTGGGCATTGCCGTCGCCGCCGTGCAGACCCTTGTGCCTGCCTCTCCAACAGAAACGAAAAGCATTACCGACAAACACTGGCAGGCCGCTTCGCTCGCGGGACAGGCATTGGTGGAAATGCGCCTTTTGGAAGACGCAGCCAGCCAAACGCGCTATGAGGTATTGCTGGATCATATTCGCGAATGGCTGCAACAAACCCTGGAAAAAGGAGAACTCACCCCGCGCGAGCGCGCCTCCGCCGGCGACACCCTCGCCCGCCTCGGCGACCCGCGCTTCGATGAGCAGAGTTGGTATCTGCCGAGAGAACCCCTGCTCGGCTTTGTTCACATTCCCGCCGGTGAATTTACGATGGGCACAAGGAAAGAAGATGTGAAAGAACTGCTGAAGAAATTCGGCGGCAATGAGGATTTGTATAAGAATGAAGTTCCACAGCATAAAGTGAACCTGCCCGATTACTATCTGGCGCGCTACCCCGTCACGGTGGCGCAGTTC
>DAOTXP010000133.1:0-7935 GCA_034435275.1 Anaerolineales bacterium
TCCTCAGCAGAAACCGCAAGAAAGGCACCGGGCCTTAATCCCGTTTAGCCCTCTTCCTCCCAGCCAGATTCCTCGACCGCAATAAAAATATCCGTAGCCGAGATCAAGCCCACCAGCGCGCCGCTTTCGTCCGCCACAGGCAGGTGATGGATACGGTTCTTCTGCATCACCTGGGAACATTCCTTCAGGGTCCACTCCGGGCGGGCAGTGATGAGCGGCCCGGACATGATCTCGCGCACGGTCGTTTCAGCCGGGTTGCGCTCCGCGGCCACGATCTTGTCGCGGATGTCCGTCGTCGTGACAATGCCATAGGCGGGATTCTTGTCCGTCACATCTACCACCACGCTGTGGATGTTGCGGCGACGCATGAGCGTCATGGCATAGGAAACGCTCGAATCGGGATCAACAACGATAACGGGACTGCTCATCCAATCACGGACCGTGTGGGGCATGGAAGTCTCCTGAATATCAATAAGGTGCGCTAATTATAGCCGCAGATGAAAACATCACCTTACAATCAATTGCACCGAATTCATCGCCAGCACGGATCCGTCCGCGGCGCTGAAATCTGCAATGACTAGCAGAATCGGTCCGCGTGGAAAGGCTGACAGGTCAAGCGTTGCATCAAAGGTACCCGGCGCGCCGAGGTCTGGCGCGGACACCATGAGCGGCCCGGCCGCGAGCTCATTACCCTCACCAGTGTAAATTCGATAACTCAGGTTGTTCTCGAACGGCGCAATTGTGACATTCCCTTTGACCTGCACCGCGCCGCTGACCTCACTCCCATCAAACGGCGATTCAATCGTGATGACGCGCTCGAGACCGCCGGGCGTCTTCGAGGTGGCGCGGACAAGGGTCAGGCCCGACGCGGTGAGGCGATAAGTCTGGGTGACGGGTTGCGCTGGACAACAGCCCGGGTCATTCGGTCCGTGGATGATCGCGTCCACAAAAATCGTCCCGTTTTGAATCTTGAGGTCGTTGATTTGCGGACGGTCGTCAATCAGCCAGGAGGCGGTGTGGCGCGGCTTCCCCTTTTCGTTGACCACCGCTGCCACCGAGACAAAGACTCCCGTTCCACCATAATTGACGGCGATGGTCACTGCCGCGTCCTCCGCGCCGTCGTCATTCAAATCGCCAAAGACGATCTGCTCGCCGAGAGTGACGGATACAAAGTCAACCGAGGCAGGATCATTCCCGCCTTGGAAAATGCCATCAACCAGGTGATAAGCATGGCTGTTGTTATTGAAATCCTGCAACGTGTAATCCATGTTCTCGAGCATATCGGACGTCAACGGCGGAATCGAGACGGACGTCTCGGTGGGGAACACGAAGACAGTGGGCGTCGGCGTGGGCATCCAGTTCATGGAAAAAGTGCAGGACAGGCTGAAAGGAATCAGGAACAAGAGAAACAATGATCTTCTTCTGTTCATGGCATTCTCCATATCAGGGAATCAATAACGTCCACGTAGCCCCGCCGTCGCTGGTTCGATACAGGGAAGTATCCGTGCCGTCGTGGCTGGTCAGGGCCCAGCCGGTGTCCGCAGTGACGAACTGGAAATCACTCAAGAGATCGTTGAAGTCCATGTCGGGTATAACCGATCTCCAGGTCTGCCCGCCGTCGTGACTGACATAGAATGACCCTCCCCCCCAAGCCACAATATCCTTGGCCGAATACAATGACGCCGGGCGTCCATTCGGAATAGCCTGCCCGGGCGTCCATGTCTGGCCGCCGTCGCGCGTGACAAAGAAGACCGTCGCAATGCCGGGATCGGCAGGCAGCACCATATTGACGGGAAGGACGCCATCGGTCGCGGAGAAAAAGATCGGCGCGTAATTACCCGTCTGCGCGGACTCGTAACCCGCAGGCGGGAGAAGATTAATTTCGTCCCACGTCGCGCCGCCGTCCTGTGTGGCATAAAGATAAATATAGTTGTCCACCGGCACACTGCCGCCGATCCAGCCGCGCGAGACATTCAGAAAAGTAAATCCATACTTCTGCCCGCCGAGGGGCAGGCTCTGGTCCACACCGGGCTCGTGCTGAAAAACCACCTGCCAGGCCGCGCCGCCGTCGGTGGTTTTGTAGATCGCCACACCCTGCGACCCCGCGCCCGCGCCCAGGTCGGCCATGGCGAAGCCGTTCGAGGCGTCCAGGAATTGCAGGCTGGCGTACGAAAACGGGACCGCGTTCCAGGTCCAGGAGGAACCGCCGTTGGCCGTGTGATAAAGTGTCCCGCTGTCATTTAAAACCCAGGCCGCCTGCGCGTCGAGAAAGACAAAGGGGCTGTACCCCACAAAGTCCAGACCCGGCGGTGTGGCGTCGTACCAGGTCACGCCGCCGTCGTTCGTGCGGACGACCTTCGTCTCGGTCGTGCCCCAGCCAAAAGATTCATCCATGAAATAGAAAGACCACAAGTTGGGCGACTCAACGAGCGGAAGACTGATTTGTGGAATCGGGGTGGGCGCGTCGGCGCTGGACGCCGGGCGGGGTGTGCCGCAACCGGCGAGCGCCAGGGACAGCGCCAGAAAAATAAAAAACAAAAAGTAGAGGCTGTTTTTCATGGTTCTATCCAATAAATTCAAGAATCGTCGCCTCACCCTGACCGACGCCGACGCAGAGAGTGGCGAGCCCGAATTTGATATTGCCGCGCAATTTCATTTCATGGACGAGCGTGGTCGCCAGCCGCGCACCCGAACAGCCGAGCGGATGCCCGATGGCGATCGCGCCGCCGTTGACGTTGACGATCTCAGGATCAACGCCGAGGTCTTCGATGACAGCCAGCGACTGCACCGCGAAGGCCTCGTTCAACTCGACCAGGCCGATGTCTTTCATTTTCAAACCCGCGCGCGCAAGCACTTTCTTTGTCGCAGGGACAGGCCCGTAGCCCATGACGCGCGGCGGCACGCCGGCCGCGGCCGAAGCGACCACCCGCGCCAATGGTTGGAATTTCAATTCTTTGGCTTTCTCTTCGCTCATCAGCAACAGCGCGGCCGCGCCATCATTGAGCCCCGACGAGTTGCCTGCGGTCACGCTGCCGCCTTCTTTTTTGAAGGCGGGCTTTAGTTTAGCAAGCGATTCCATGGTCGTATCGCGGCGCGGACGTTCGTCGGTTGCAACCGTCACAGGTTCGCCTTTTTTCTGCGGCACGGGCACAGGGATGATCTCCTGCGCGAAGCGGCCCGAGTCCATCGCCGCGATGGCGCGCTGGTGACTGCGCACCGCGAACGCGTCCTGCTTTTCGCGCGTCAGGTGCGGACGCTCGGCGGCGATGTTCTCGGCTGTCTCACCCATGGACTCCGTCCCATATTTCTCTTTCATCACCGGGTTCGGATAGCGCCAGCCGAGGGCGGTGTCATAGGCAGTTAAATTTCCGAAGGAGTAGCCGCTTTCCGCTTTCGGCAGGGAATACGGCGCGCGGCTCATGGACTCGACCCCGCCGGCGATATAAATATCGCCTTCGCCGCATCGGATCGCGCGCGCGGCCATGTTGACCGCGCTCAAGCCCGAGGCGCACAGGCGGTTCACGGTCACGCCCGCCACCTCGACGGGCAGTCCCGCCAGGAGTGCGGCCATGCGCGCCACGTTGCGGTTGTCTTCACCCGCCTGATTCGCGCATCCGAAGAAGACCTCCTCGATGAGGGCAGGGTCAATTTGATTGCGTTCGAGAATGCTTTTTATAACGAGGGCCGCCAGATCGTCCGGGCGGACCGGGGCGAGAATGCCTCCCAGCGCGCCGACAGGCGTGCGGAGGGCGTCCACAATCACTGCTTGTGACATAGAATCCTCCAAGTCCATTTCATGATTTAATTCTACCACCCGAAAACACAGGAAGTTTGTAAGCGTGAAAAATGACGCATGGCACTACTCGTATTTTTGGGAAAAAGCCATAATCAGGTTGGCAGATTTTGACCTAATCCTGTCCAACTTCTCAGATAAGGAGAGCCAATGCCCGCGAAAGGTTGGATCGAAGTCAGCGACTTATATTGTAAAGGCTGCGAACTGTGCATCAGCGCCTGTCCGCAGAGCGTAATGGAATTGGATATGTCCCGGCTGACGCCGAAAGGATACCACCCCGCGCACACGTTCAAGGACGGCTGCACGGGGTGTGCCATCTGCGCCCTGGTCTGCCCGGACGCGGCGATCACCGTTTATCGCGAGATCACAAAAGCGGTGCCTGCCGCCGCGTAAGGGCACAGCAAGACGATCATTCGTCAATGACAAGTCGTCAACCCGCTGTGCCCCCACAGGAGTAACTTACATGCCCAAAGAATTATGGAAAGGCAACGAAGCCATCGCCGAGGCGGCGGTGCGCGCGGGACTGGAAGCCTACTTTGGCTACCCCATCACGCCTCAAACTGAAATCCTGGAATACCTCTCGCGCCGTATGCCCGAACTCGGGCGCGCCTTCGTGCAGGCCGAGTCCGAACTTGGCGCGATCAACATGGTCTACGGCGCGGCGTGCACGGGCGTGCGCGTCATGTCGTCGTCGTCGAGTCCTGGCGTGAGCCTGATGATGGAGGGACTCTCTTACATTGCAGGCACCGAAGTCCCCGCGGTGCTGGTCAACGTGATGCGCGGCGGCCCGGGGCTGGGCAACATCGCCCCCGCACAAGGCGACTACAACCAGGCCGTCCACGGCGGCGGTCACGGAGATTATCCGCGCATCGTCCTCGCGCCCGCCTCGGTGCAGGAAGCCATTGACCTGATGGGTCTCTCATTCGACCTGGCCGAAAAATACCGCATGATCACCATGATCATCATGGACGGCTCCATCGGTCAGATGATGGAACCGGCCGAGATGCCCGCCATGAGCGAGATCAAACGCAAGGATTGGGATTGGGCCACCAACGGCGCCATGAACCGCGAACGCCGCATCCTGTCCTCGATTTACATTGACCCGCCCGCCGAAGAAGTTGCCAACTTCCGCCTCGGCAAACGCTGGCAGGAAGTACAGGCCAACGAAGTGCGCTACAAGGAATACTACCTCGACGATGCCGATTTCGTGGTGGTCGGCTTCGGAACGGCGGGACGCGTTTCGCTTTCGGCAGTGCGCGCCGCCCGCGCCGAAGGAATCAAAGTCGGCCTGCTGCGCCCGGTGACTGTCAGCCCATATCCGTATGAGGTGATTGACCGGCTGGCAGGTCGCGTGAGCGCGTTCCTCGTCACCGAGATGAACATGGGCCAGATGTTCGATGACGTCCGCCTGGCAGTGCGCGGACGCGTCCCCGTCGAGTTTTACGGACGGACGGGCGGCGTGGTGCCCTTCCCCGACGAAGTGCTGGACGAAATCCGCCGCGTCGCCGCGGGGAAATGGTCGGTTGACCGCGACCCGCGCGACTCCTGGCAGACGCGTATGGCGTCCGTTATACAGAGGTGAGAATGACTGCTCCCGAAAACCTTGTCTATGACCGTCCCGAAGCCTTTACCGATACGCCGACGCATTACTGCCCCGGCTGTACGCACGGCGTGGCGCATCGCCTGATCGCCGAAGTGCTGGAAGAAATGGATTTGATTCCCAAAACCATCGGCGTCGCGCCTGTGGGATGCTCGGTGTTCGCATACAACTATTTCGATACCGATTTCGTCGAAGCCCCGCATGGGCGCGCACCCGCCATGGCGACGGGCATCAAGCGCGTCCTGCCTGACCGGATCGTCTTCACCTATCAAGGCGACGGCGACCTGGCTTCGATTGGCATGGGCGAGATCGTCCACGCGGCGGCGCGCGGCGAGAACATTACCGTCATCTTCATCAATAACGCCAATTACGGCATGACCGGCGGACAAATGGCGCCAACCACCCTGCCCGGCATGAAAACCACCTCCTCCCCCAATGGCCGCGACGTGGAGACTCAGGGCTACCCAATCCGCATGGCGGAGATGCTCGCAACACTCGATGGCGTGGGGTACTGCGTGCGGCGCAGTCTGCATGACCCGAAGAATATCCGTTTGGCAAAGAAAGCGATTCGCACCGCGTTCGAGACGCAGGTGCGCGGACTGGGCTTCTCGATGGTGGAACTGCTGTCCACCTGTCCCACCAACTGGGGCATGAAGCCTGTGGAGGCGCTCAAGTTCGTAGAAGAGAAGATGGTGCCGTTCTTCCCGCTCGGCGATTACAAAGTCGCGGCGGGCGTGGCGCAGGTAAAAGTCTAATTCGTCATTGCGAGCCCCGCTGGTCGAGTAGCCGCGAAGCGGCATATCGAGACTAGGGGGCGAAGCAATCTCCAATTCGCGAGGAGATTGCTTCATCGGGAAGAACACCCTCCTCGCAATGACGCGGAGAAAACTATGCAAAAAGAAATTCTCATCGCTGGTTTTGGCGGACAGGGCGTGTTGTTCGGCGGACAGGTGCTGGCCTACGCGGCCATGGACACGGGCAAGATTGTGACGTGGATTCCCTCTTACGGGCCCGAGATGCGCGGCGGCACGGCCAACTGCACGGTCGTCATCGCGGACGAGGAGATCGGCTCGCCGTTGGTGAAGAATCCGCCGCTGGTGATTGCCCTTAATCTGCCCTCCTTCGATAAATACGAAGAACTGCTCGCCCCGGGCGGCACGCTGATCGTCAACCAGTCCATGGTGGACCGCGGCGCGAAGCGCAAAGACATCCATGCTGTGTTTGTTCCCTGCAATGAGATTGCCGAAGAGATCGGCGACAAGAAATTGATGAACATGGTCGCGGTCGGCGCGCTGTTGACGGCTCTACCGGAATTAACATTGAAGGATGTAGAGAAAGCATTGGAAGCACACCTGCCTGAGCGGCACAAGCATTTACTGCCGAAAAATTATGAGGCATTGAAGAGAGGCTTCGAGGCCGCTCAGAAGGTGCCGGCGTAAACCAGAGTACCACAGGGCGGGAATGACCCGCCCTGTTTTTATGACTTTTGACACGTGAAATCCGCAGGGGGATGATGTATGATTTTCCTGGTGAAGAATCCAGTTCCAAACTTTCGCCGTATAACACCCTATTTTGGGGTACTAGGCGGTAACTATCCATAAGCAGTTATATGGTCGCCGCCTAATTCCTAGTTGGGCACACGCTCAGGTTACATTCGCTTGTTCTATGAGTAAATTCGAATGAAGAAGCAGAATTACACCATCTTCCAGGAAAACCAAAAATACGGTCTAAGAGGCGAACGAGGAATCGTAATTCTGAAACCAATTTATTCTTCGCTTCAAATTACGAATGAGGACATTGATTTGCATGACCTTCTTGCTAATGAGCCGGGAGATAACAGCTTCGATGATCAAGGAGTGGGTCTGCACAATTGTCAAATCATCATTGCCGATGGCAAGCAAGGATTGGTAACTGAATCGAAAGCATTTTTGAGTGTGAAATTCGACCGCATCATCAAACTAACTTATCGTCACTACCTTAGTAAAAAGGGAACACGATACGCCCTCTATGACCATATCGGCTTCAGTGTATGGGTCAATCCCGATGAATGGCATACTCTTCAGTCACGCGCAAAGATCGAGATTCAAGGGAACCTAACCTTGGAAAAATTCTTGGCAGTTTTAGCGCAGACTTACCCAGACATCTTTGCCGAACTATCACACAGCCTTTACAAAAACCCGAATGGAAAAAATTTCATCTCTCATTATTTATATTATTATCGAGAGAATTATAGCCATGATAACATGTACAGTGTTGCGACACAAAGAGTCAATATGTACAACGACTTTCGTGTTACCCCTCTCGATGTGCTTCGTTATCATTATTTCAAAAATGGTCTTTTCGAGAATGGCAAGACAAGATGATTTTGTCACCGCTTACCATATATCGATGACTCAGGACAGAATGTGCCCAACACAGCGTACTAAGAAACAGAAATACGGTTATTTTGGCCGTTAGATTGCCCTTTACCATAACCGAAAAAAGGCATCGCGGCAGAACGCAACAAACGATGCCAATATTTCTCCTTCTTTTGTTGAGCATG
>DAOTXP010000134.1:0-2498 GCA_034435275.1 Anaerolineales bacterium
TTTGAAGCCTTATATCAGCCGTTTGGCGATATTTGGGTCTTTTAGGTGCGGGGAAGCAACAGCCACGAGCGATATTGATTTGCTAATCACCTTAAAACCCTCCAACCCACGGCCCATCGCTCGCCGACCTGCCCTATCCGCCCCTGCCCGACGGCACGCGTGACGCCCCGGGCGTGGTCTCGAGGAAGAAGCAGTTATTGCCTGTGGTGCTGGGATTGCTGGAGAGGTAAAATACGGGTCTGAGTTGTATAATTAGGAAGCAAATCTTTTGCATCTTTTCTGAAAGAGAGGGATAAAATCTATGCCAAGACGAAGTGGTTTTAGCGGGCTGATAGCAGAAATAGCCAGGGCCTCAGCGAGGCGAGAACGCGATCAGATTAAGTACGCTCGCGCAAAGCGTTTACAACAAGAACGCGCTCATAGAAAAGCATTGCGGGAAAAAGCGCAGACAGACAAAGAAGCGAAGCAGCGTTATCTCGAAAGCCGTATTCAAGAGACAGAAGACCTCAACAGGGCATTAGAAATAAAACTATCAGAGTTGGCAAGTATGTTAGAGCATACTCTCGCGGTTAACGACACCATTTCGTTCGACAGCATCAGAATTCATGGTGATTTTCATGGCTTTGAATTGCCGCCTGAGCTCCAAAAGGAGCCAATCGTAGTAAGCCGAGAAGAATACTTTTTAAAAATCCCGAAGCCTTCGGGAATTGACAAATTGATTCCAGGTTGGGAAATTCGATATCAAAAACAATTGCGGGAGGGAGAAAGGCTTTTCAAGGAATATCAAGAAAAAATTGAACTCTTTGCTATTGAACGAAACAAAAAGATCGCCGTCCTCCGAGACAAATACGACGTTGAAAAACAAGCTTTTGACTTGAAGGTTCAACAACGCAATCAAGAAGTAAATGAATTAGAAGAGGCATATAACAGTGGTGATCCAACAGCAATTATCACCTATTGCAACATGGTGCTTGAGCGGTCAGATTACCCAGATGGTTTCCCACAGGAGTTTCGCATCATATATGTGCCTGAACCAAAAGAGTTGGTTGTCGAATATGAATTGCCTCGCAAGGATATCATTCCCCCAGTTTCTGAATACAAGTATGTAAAAACCAAAGATGCCACTGAAGAAAAGTCCCGCAAATCGTCAACAATCAAAGATTTATACCAAGATCTAGTCGCAGCAGTGTGTTTACGAACTTTACACGAACTATTTGAAGCCGATCAAGGCGGCCACCTAGATGTGATTGTGTTCAATGGCTTTGTAAATGATACCGACCCTGCAACAGGGAAAGACATTCGCCCATGCTTGATTTCCATTAGAACGACAAAGGATAAGTTTCAGGAAATCAATCTTGCGAAAATTGATAAGAAGGCCTGTTTACGCAACCTAGGAGCACAGGTATCAGCTCGTCCTGACGAATTGATGGCTGTGAAGCCTGTGGTGGAATTTGATATGGTGGATAAAAGATTCGTGGAGGAAAGTGATATCTTATCCGATCTCGAAGGCCGCCCCAACCTAATGGAACTTACTCCATTTGAATTCGAAAATCTCATCAACAACCTATTTGATCGGATTGGATTTGATTGCAAGACTACACAACCTTCCAGAGATGGGGGTGTGGATGTAGTAGCATTCGACCCTCGCCCCATATTAGGCGGCAAAGTCGTAATTCAGGCGAAGCGATACAAAAACACAGTTGGTGTCTCAGCAGTTCGCGACCTCTATGGAACCATGATCAATGAAGGGGCTAACAAAGGTGTTCTGGTCACTACAAGTCATTACGGAAAGGACGCCTATGATTTCGCAAAAGACAAACCCGTCGAATTAATAGATGGTGGAGGCTTGATTTATTTGCTCGATCAAAATGGAGTAAAGGCAAGAATAATCTTCCCGGAAGACTAATTTGATAACAATGTAAACCATGCCACCTCCCAATCTCAATGGCAAATACACCTCCGGCAAGCGCCGCTCGCGCCTTTTTCGTTCCGCGCGGCGCGCTTCCTTCCCTATCAGCCTGATCCTCCTCGCGGCCCTCGGCCTGCTCTTCTGGCTGGTGCCAACCGTTCCCCCTCTCACAGACATCTTCCCGGCTGGCACAGGCTTCACCCTGCCGCCGCGCACGGCCACGCCCACCTCCACGGCGCGGCCGATTGACGAGCACGGCGGGCAGATTGTCTTCACCTGCACGCGCAGTGACATCAACCAGATTTGCATGATCAATGCCGACGGCACAGGTCTCGTCCGCTTGACGAACGACGACTCGAACGATTACTATCCCGTCCTCGATCCGCTCAGCGACGTGGTCGTCTTCGCATCCCTCCAACATGGCAGTTTCGATCTGTTCATGATGTTGTTAAAAGACCAAAAACTATTTCAGTTGACAACCGCCATCGGCAACGCCTTCTCGCCCAAGTTTTCTCCAAATGGCGAACAACTGCTCTTCCTCAATCGCGCCGCGCAGGGCCCATCCGCCATCTGGGTGATGGGACGCATG
>DAOTXP010000135.1:0-19484 GCA_034435275.1 Anaerolineales bacterium
GGGGATGCGTGCGCGCGCCAAGTTCATCTTCCAGGTCATTCTTGCCCTCGGCACCGCTTACATTCTCAAATACATCCTGCAAGTTCCCGACCTGTACCTGCCCGGCTTGCAATTCGAGATTCCGTTGGGCATCTGGTATGTGCCCATCGCGGCTTTTGTGATCGTCGCCATGTCCAACGCGGTCAACTTCACCGACGGCCTCGACGGGCTGGCGGGCCTGATTGCCGCAACCGCCTTCGCGGTCTACGGCGGAATCGCCCTCATGCAGGGACAAACCTACGTGGCGCGTTTCTGCTTCCTGCTGGTCGGCGCGCTGTTCGGCTTCCTGTGGTTCAACGTGCACCCGGCCGAATTGTTCATGGGCGATACCGGCTCACTGGCCCTCGGCGCAACCCTCACCACCGTCGCGCTGATGACCGGGCAGTGGGGCGTCCTGCCGCTCGTGGCCATCATCCCGGTGAGTGAGATGGTCAGCGTCGTGATTCAAATCCTGTATTTCAAAGCCACCAAAGGCAAGCGCTTCTTCAAGATGGCGCCCATTCACCTGCATTTCGAACTGCTCGGCTGGAGCGAGATCCAGGTCGTTCAACGATTCTGGCTCATCGGCCTGCTGGCCGGACTGGTGGGCATCGGACTGGCATTGGTGTAACATGCGGGACTGGACTGGCGCGCGCGTTCTCATCCTCGGAGCGGCCCGGCAGGGGCAGGCTTTGGCGCGCTGGCTGGCGCGTCACGGGGCGCGCGTGACCCTGAGCGACTCCCGCGGTGAAGAGCATTTCGCCTCCGCCCGCGCGGCCCTCGCCGACCTGCCCATCCAATGGGCGCTTGGTGGGCATCCCCTCGAATTGCTCGAGGGGACCGATCTGCTGTGCCTCTCCGGCGGCGTACCAACCAACATCCCCATTGTTGAAGAGACTGTCCGCCGAGGCATTCCGCTTTCGAACGATACGCAGATTTTCATGGAAGCCGTTCCCTGCAAGACCGTCGGCATCACCGGCTCGGCCGGCAAGACGACCACAACCAGTTTGGTCGGCAACATGGCGAAGGAAGCAATTGGTGAGAAAGCATATGTCGGCGGGAATATCGGCGATCCGCTCATAAACTATGTCGACCAGATGCAGCCGGACGACCTCGCCATTCTGGAAATCTCCAGTTTTCAGTTGGAACAAATGACGCGTTCGCCCAACGTGGCCGCCATTTTGAACATCACGCCCAACCACCTCGACCGGCACGGAACGATGGAAGCCTACACCGCCGCCAAGGCGCGCATCCTCGACTTTCAGACCGCGAACGACACGGCCATCCTCGGCCGCGATGACGAGGGCGCGTGGACTCTGCGCGACCGCGTCAGAGGCAGGCTGTTTACGTTCAGCCTCGCTCCCCTCGAGGAAGGATGGAACGGCGCGTACAACGATGGCGGTTTGCTGGCCCTGCGCGATGGATTCGCCTACGTCCCGCTCCTGTTACGCGAGAAAATCCGTCTGCGCGGCGACCATAACCTCTCCAACGTGCTGGCCGCCTGCATCATCGCTCACGCGGTGGACATTCCCCTGGATTCCATGCTGACCGCCATCGAGGAATTTCAGGGTGTGCCTCACCGCCTGGAGCTCGTCCGCGAACTGCGCGGCGTGCGCTGGTACAACGATTCGATTGCCACTGCCCCCGAGCGGACGATGGCCGCCATTCGATCCTTCGATGAACCCATTGTGCTCCTGCTCGGCGGCCGCGATAAGAATCTTCCCTGGGACGCGCTGGCCGACCTCGTCCACCGCCGCGTAAAGCATGTGGTGTTATTCGGGGAGGCGGCGAAAAAAATCGAAACGGCGCTCAGGCCAAAGTCCGGGAAGCGAGGCGCTGTTGTTGTTCGATGCAATGAGTTGAAAGAGGCGGTCGTCAAAGCCGCGCAGGCCGCGAACGCGGGAGATGTTGTCCTGCTTTCGCCGGGCGGCACGAGTTACGATGCGTTTACCGATTTTGCCGAACGAGGAGAAGCATTTAAAAAATGGGTACAGGAACTTTCGTAAGCCCGCGCACACAGACCCGCCTTAATGGAGGGCGCGTCGCCGACAGGCCCCTGCTCCTGACGATGCTCGCGTTGCTCGTCTTCGGGCTGATCATGCTGTTCTCGGCCTCGTATGATTTTTCGGCGGCCGTCTTCGATTCTGCCACGCACATGTTCAACCGCCAGCTGCTCTGGCTGGCTCTGGGAGCCGCCGCCGCGTTCGTTCTCTCGCGATTCGATTATCATCACTGGCGCAAGCTGGCCGTACCCATCATGCTTGTGACCATGGCGCTCCTGATCGGTGTGTTGTTGATGAATGAGATCCGCCTCGGCGCGAAGCGCGCGTACTTCGAAGGTTCGATCCAGCCTTCGGAACTGGCGAAACTGGTGACCGTGATTTATCTCTCGGTGTGGCTGTACGCCAAGCGCGAACTCCTGCACGACATTCAATGGGGATTGATTCCGCTGGGCGTCATTCTCGGTCTGGTCGGCGGCCTGATTTACATTCAGCCCGACTTGAGCGCGGCCGCGACGGTTTTGATTCTCGGCGGGTTGTTGTTCTTCCTCGCAGGCGGCGATTTGAAACAGATAGCCCTGTTGCTGGTTGCGGCCCTGGTCGTGGGCTGGCTCGTCGTTCAAGCCAGCCCGACCGGACAGGAACGCATCGGGCCGTACCTTGCGGGCTTGAAAGATCCGACCCAGGCTTCGTATCATGTTCTGCGCTCGTTCGAGGCCATCGTGCACGGCGGCTTCTTCGGCGTAGGACTCGGTAACGCCATCACCAAGCACACCGGCTTGCCGGTGCCGCCCACCGACAGTATCTTCGCGGTGGTGGTCGAGGAGCTCGGACTACTCGGCGCGCTGATCCTGATGGGATTCTACGCGCTTCTGGTCTGGCGCGGACTGGTGATTGCGCGCCGCGCCCCGGACATGCTCGGCACCCTGCTGGCTTCCGGGCTGGTATTATGGATTGGAATCGAAGCCCTGATCAACATGGCCGTGATGGTGGGGCTGATGCCCTTCGCAGGCAACGCCCTGCCCTTCGTGAGCGCGGGCGGCTCGAACCTGGTCGCTTCGCTCGCGGCCATCGGAATTTTGCTGAACGTCTCGCGCCAGCGCGGCGCGGCGACGCAATCGGACGAGACCTGGAGGTCTTTTGGTGAGACTGCTGATTTGCGCAGGCGGAACAGGCGGCGGAGTCTATCCCGCGCTCGCCGTGCTCGAACAGTTGAAGGTTGAAAGTACAAGGTTGAACGGTGAAAACCTGCAACCTGCAACCTGGAACCTGGAACTGCTCTGGGTCGGCGGAGAAGGCGGCATGGAGGAAGCGCTCGTGAAACGAGCAGGCGTCCCGTTTGTCAGCATTCCGGCCGCGGGCGTGCACGGGGTCGGCCTGCGCGCCCTGCCGCGCAACCTGACCCTGCTGGCGCGCGGCGTGTCCGCCTCCCGCCGCATCCTGCACGAATTTCACCCGGACGTTTTGTTCTTTACCGGCGGATACGTGGCCGCGCCGATGGCTGTGGCGGGACACCGCATCCCCACCCTGCTGTACGTGCCCGACATCGAACCGGGGCTGGCGCTTAAAACCCTGGCGCGTTTCGCGGACCGCATCACTGTGACCAGCATGGACTCGAAAGCCTTCCTGCCGCGCAACGCAAGGATCGTCGAAACGGGCTACCCCACGCGTCCCGAACTCGCCCGCTGGGATCGAAAATCGGCCCGTGAAAAACTTGGGCTTGCGGAGAACCAACCTGTGTTGCTGGTCTTCGGCGGGAGCAAGGGGGCGCGCTCGATCAACATGGCTGTGCTGGCACACCTGCCTGCCCTGTTGAAACTGGCGCAGGTTGTCCACATCAGCGGCGAATTGGATTGGCCGACGGTCGAATCGGCGCGCGCTTCGCTGGCGAAGGAACAGGTCATTCGTTATCATGCTTTTCCTTATCTGCACGAAGAAATGGGCGCGGCGCTGGCCTCCGCAGACCTGGCTGTCTCGCGCGCCGGGGCGTCCTCCCTCGGCGAGTTGCCGCTGTTCGGACTGCCGGCCGTGCTGGTTCCCTATCCGCATGCGTGGCGCTATCAAACGGTGAATGCCGAGAGCCTGGTCAAACACGGCGCGGCGATCCTGCTCGAGGACGCGCGCTTGCAAACGGAACTGGTTCCAATGGTAGAGTCGGTGCTTGCAAACGGGACCCGTCTCGAGTCCATGCGCGCCGCGATGCGCGCCCTGGCGCGTCCGTTCGCCGCGGCCGATATCGCCCGGCAACTGGCCGAACTGGCAGGAGAGTCATCATGATCAGTCTCATCTACATCTTTTGGATGTACGTCGTCCTGTTCGCCATCATCGGCGGCTTGCGCGGCTGGGCCAAGGAATTGCTGGTGGCCTTTGCCGCCATCCTTGCGCTGGCCGTCAATTACGTGCTCCACAAATACATCCCGGTGATCAAGACCCTGCCGGAAGAGAGCGATGCGCTCTTCTGGGTACGCGTCTTCATCATTGTTGCCCTGGTCTATTTCGGTTACCAGACCGTCGTCAGCGTGGCGCACCTGGCCGCCAAAGGCCGCAGCGAGAAACTGCAAGACTCGTTGTTCGGCATTTTCCTGGGCGCCATCAACGGCTATTTGATTGCAGGCTCGGTCTTCTTCTACCTGCACGCCACAGGGTATCAATATTTCAAAGAGATCATCACGCCGCCGGGCGGCGACCTGTTCAAAACCATCGAGGCGATGATGAATTACATGCCGCCGCACCTGCTGGGCGAGCCCGGCATCTACTTCGCCATCATCATCGCATTCATCTTCGTTCTTGTGGTGTATGTCTAACAGCCAACAGCCAACAGCCAAGGGCCAAGAGCCAAGAGCCAAGAGCCAAGAGCCATTATGACACACATCCACTTCATCGGCATCGGGGGCACGGGACTCTCCGCCATCGCGCGCGTCCTGTTGGAGAACGGTCACACCGTCTCCGGCTCGGACCGCGTCCTGTCCCCGTTTGCCGAGCAGTTGCGGGCTGACGGAGTCACCGTTTACGTCGGCCACGACGCGGGTCACGTGAAAGGCGCGGACTGGGTGGTGCGCTCCTCGGCCGTCCCGGACGATAACCCCGAAGTGGCCGCGGCGCTCACGGCAGGCATTCCCGTTTACAAGCGCGCCGACTTCCTCGGTCAAATGATGGAAGGCAAGACCGGCATCGCGGTGGCCGGCACACACGGCAAGACCACCACCACCGCCATGATCGCCTGGGCGTTGTTCGTGCTGGGGCGCGACCCGTCTTTCATCGTCGGCAGTACACTCAACAACCTGAAGACCAACGCCCGCGCCGGCAAGGGCAAACCCTTCGTCATCGAAGCGGACGAGTACGACCGCATGTTCCTCGGGCTGAAACCGCACATCGCGGTCGTGACCAACGTGGAGCACGACCATCCCGATTGCTATCCAACCTTCGAGGACATCTACGCGGCCTTCGAGCAATTTGTGGACCTGCTCCCCGAAGACGGCGCGCTGGTAGCCTGCATTGACGACCCGGCGGCAACCACCCTGTTACACCGCGTCCGCCGCGTGGGCAGGAACGTCGTCGCGTACGGCAACCAGGGCGACCAAACGCTCGCCAGCCCGCAGTGGATGCTGTCGCGCAATCTCCAGCCGAACGACCGCGGCGGCTTCGATTTCGAGGCCGTGTCCAATTTCTTCCCTGCCGGGCAGGCCCTGCGCGTTTCGTTGCAGGTGCCCGGGGTGCACAATGTCCAGAACGCGCTGGCCGCGCTGGCCGTCACCAGCCTGCTGGGGCTGCCGGCCCACCGGGCGGCCGAGGCCCTGCGCGAGTTCCGCGGCGCGGGACGGCGCTTCGAGGTCCTGGGCGAAGCGGGCGGCGTGACGGTGGTCAACGATTACGCCCACCATCCGACCGAGATCCGCGCCACGCTGGCCGCGGCGCGGGCGCGCTGGTCGGAGAAACGCATCTGGGCCGTCTGGCAGCCGCACACCTATTCCCGCACGCAGACGCTTTTCGAGCATTATGTCTCGTCGTTCGACGATGCGGACGAGGTGCTCGTCACCGAAATCTATGCCGCCCGCGAGCCGAAACAGGATTTCACCTCGGCTTTCGTGGTGAGTTCCATGCGACATCCGTCCGCGAGGTTCGTGGCGGAGCTGAAGGATGTCACGAAACATTTGACGAAAAATGTGAAGCCCGGTGACGTGGTCATCGTGATGTCGGCCGGGGACGGCGACCGTGTCAGTGCGGAACTGCTGGCGCGTTTACTGAAGAAATGAGGTGCAGAACATGGCTGAAAAAGAGAAACTCCGCAAATATGAATCGGAAGTCATCGTGCTGCCGCCATTGAAGATGGTACTGGTCGAGAAAGCCGCCGCCGGCCTGCCCAAAAAGCGGAAGGCGAAAAAGACCGGTGACACCCTGACCGCGCTCAAGAAACAGGAAGTCGTGCTCCGCATCATCGAACACCTGATAGAGAATTAACCTTGTTCATCATGTCCCCTGCCCTGCCTCTCGACTCACTGCGCGCCGCCTTTGGTGAACGGATGCAAGAGAACGTCCCGCTTGCGCCGTACACCTCCGCGCGCATCGGCGGCCCGGCGGAGGCGCTCGTCACGGCAAAGTCCGCGGACGAACTGGCTGAGACGGTCGCGTACCTGTGGGAGCAGGGCGTGCCCTATCTGATTCTGGGCGGCGGCTCCAACGTGCTGGTCAGCGATCGCGGTGTGCGCGGCATAGTGGTGCTAAACAGGGCGAAGAGCGTCCGCTTCGATAGCGGTGACCAGCCAAAGGTCCGCGCAGAGTCGGGAGTCGTGTTCAGCAATCTCGCCAACCGCGCCGCGGAAAAAGGTCTCAGCGGACTGGAATGGGCCGCAACCGTTCCGGGCACGGTCGGCGGCGCGGTGTATGGCAACGCCGGCGCGTTCGGCGGCGACATGGCCGCTAGTCTGATCTCGGCCGAGTTGTTGACCGAATCGGGCCGGGAACAATGGCCGGTGGAAAAGATGGAATACGGTTATCGCACCAGCGTTTTGAAACGTTCGAGCTTAAGATGTGTAATTCTGGCGGCCGATATCCGTTTGGAGCATGGCAAAAAAGAGGCTGTCCGGTTTAAAATCAGCGAATTCGTGGAACGGCGCAAGAGCACCCAGCCGCCCGGCGCGAGCATGGGTTCGATGTTCAAGAACCCGCCGGGCGATCATGCCGGGCGGCTGATCGAAGCCGCAGGTCTGAAAGGCACGCGCATCGGCAACGCCGAGATCAGCCGCGTGCATGGAAACTTTTTCGTGAACCACGGCAACACCCGCGCCAGTGACATCCGCGCGTTGATCGAACTGGCGCAGAAAATGGTCGAGGAGAAATTTGGCGTGAGATTGGAACTGGAGATCGAGTTGATCGGCGACTGGGAGGGACGCGAATAATTCGCGTTGAGAAACAATGGCCGCAAAGACACTCTCCAAAAAACTGCGCGTGGCCGTGTTATTCGGCGGACGCTCCGGCGAACACGAAGTCTCGCTCATGTCGGCGCGCTCGGTCATCGCCGCGCTCGACCCGGCCAAGTACGAAATCTTCCCCGTTGGAATCACCCATGCGGGAAATTGGTTCGTCGGTGAAAATGTTCTCGAGGCGCTGGAGCAGAACAGGACCGAATCCCTCGACCATGCCTTCATCTTTCCCGAACCCGATCACCCGGGTCTTTACGCAATACGCAATACCAAACACCTAAAAGTTTCGGATATTGACGTGTTCTTCCCCGTCCTGCACGGCACGTTTGGAGAAGACGGCACGGTGCAGGGACTGTTCGAACTGGCGGACGTGGCCTACGTAGGCGCGGGCGTGGTCGGTTCGGCAGTTGGTATGGACAAGGGCATCTTCAAGGATGTAATGCACGCCCATAACATACCCGTTGTTGAGTCTGTGCTCCTGCTTCGTTCCGAAATCGAAAAAGATATCCAAGCCGCCATCCGCAAAGCCGAGAGCGTCAGCGGTTATCCGCTCTTTACCAAGCCCGCCAACCTGGGCTCCTCGGTGGGCATCACCAAGTGCAACAGCCGCGCCGACCTGGGCGAGGGGCTGATGGAGGCCGCCGCGTTCGACCGCCGCATCCTTGTCGAGCGCGGCGTGACCAACGCCCGCGAGATCGAGGTCAGTGTGCTGGGCAACGATCAGCCGATCGCTTCCGTGCCCGGCGAAGTCCTGCCGAGCCGCGAGTTCTACTCGTACGAATCCAAATACATTGACGGCACGAGCGGGCTGGTCATCCCGGCCGACCTGCCGCCTGGCACCGCCGAACACATCCGCGACCTGGCTGTACAGGCATATAAAGCCATTGATTGCGCCGGCATGGCGCGCGCGGATTTCTTCCTCGAAAAGGACACGGGACGCGTCATCCTCAACGAACTCAATACACTGCCGGGTTTCACCAGCATCAGCATGTATCCGAAACTCTGGAACGCCACAGGCATCTCCTATCCCGAATTGGTGGATCGCCTGATTCAACTGGCGCTGGAACGCAAGGCCGAGCGCGACCATACCGCGCACGAGTACCGGAGGGACGCGTGAGCGACAAGCCGACCCGCGCCGAACTCGTGCGCCGACGACGCGCCCGACAGGCTGCCCGGAACGACGGACAGACCTCGTTTCAGACCACTCGACCGCTGCCACCAGTCACGACGCGTGACGCGGCAACCGACGCGGTCATCCCGCTGGCACGCAAGCCGAAGGCGAAAACGATGCGGCGGTTTGAGGCCACAACATTCGCCGCGCCGCACACACGGCTCCACGCCCCTGCCCTGCCCCAGATCCACTTCGGCTGGCGATGGGTATCTCTCTTCATGGTCATGTTGCTCAGCACCGCCCTGTACCTGGCCTGGACATTGCCCCTGTTCCGCGTGAACGGATTGCAATTGAAAGACAACTTGTATATGAGCGCGGACGAATTGAACGCGCCGCTCGGCTTGAATGATCGCCCCATCTTCACGGTGATCCCCTCCGAAGTAGAGGCCATCCTGCGGTTGAACTTCCCCGAACTGAAGACCGCCGCGGTTCAGGTGAGCCTGCCCAACGGGGTGACGGTCGCGATCACCGAACGACTGCCTCTCATCCGCTGGGAGCAGGGCGGCTCGTATACCTGGGTGGACGACGAAGGCGTGGCCTTTCGTCCGCGCGGTGAAGTGCAGGGGCTCATCAGCGTGGTGGCGCTTGGGGCACCGCCGCCCGCCCCGAGGTCCGCTGAGGATGCGCTGGCCCCGACCCCATTCCTCTCGTCCGATATCGTCCAGTCGGCTCGGGCACTGGTTCCGTTCATCCCGCCTGGTTCAACACTGACCTACGATCCAAAATACGGATTGGGCTGGACCGACCCGCGCGGCTGGCAGGTCTATTTTGGGACGAAGGCCTCGGACGTGAACATGAAGATCACAGTGTATCTGGCGCTGGCCGATTCACTGACACAACGCGGAATCGCACCGGTCTTCATTGACATGCGATATCCGAACGCACCCTACTATCGGTTAGGTCAATAACATGGATGAGATTGTCGTTGGGATAGATGTCGGTACGACCAAGGTATGCACACTGGTCGGGCGCGTGGAGGGAGACAGGAAGATGCGCGTGCTCGGCGTGGGCATCGAGCCGTCCGACGGAATCCGCAAGGGAAATATCGTGGACGTGGCCGCCGCCTCGCAAGCCATCAAACGTTCGGTGGAGAAGGCGGAGAGCACGTCGGGGCTCGAGATCACCACCGCGCTGGTGAGCCTGGCCGGCGCGCACGTGGCTTCGATGAACAGCCGCGGCACCTCGGCCATTCCCGGCGGCGTGATTGATGCGACCGACGTGGCGCGCGCCCTCGACCAGGCCCGCGCCATCGCCATCCCCAGCGACCGCGAGATCGTGCACGTCATCCAGCGCGGTTTCACGGTGGATGGACAGGATGGCATCCGTCACCCGGTCGGACTGCACGGATACAAAATGGAGGTCGAGGCGCACATCATCACGGCTGCTGCTGCAACGGTGGAGAACCTGCGCAAGTGTGTGGCCGCGGCGGGCGTGGATGTCCAGCAGTTCGTGCTCAATCCTCTCGCCTCGGCCGAAGTGGTCTTGACCGATCAGGAGCGCGAGATGGGCGTGGCCGTGTGTGACATCGGCGGCGGCACGACCGACCTTGCAATTTACGTCAACGGCGATGTGTGGCACACGATGGTGCTGGCCGTGGGCGGCAATCACATTACACAAGACATCGCGCATGGCCTGCGCCTGCCGATCCCGCAGGCCGAGGAAGTCAAACTCCAGCAGGGACATGCCCTGCGCTCGGAGGTCGGCCCGGAGGAATATTTCTCGATTCGTCCGTTTGGAGAGGATCACCCGGTGCAGATCAGCCGTCATGACCTGGCGCACATCATCGAGGCGCGCGTCGAGGAGGTTTTCAAATTGACTTTGCAGGAGATCAAACGCTCCGGTTACGATGGTTTACTTCCGGCCGGGATCGTATTGACCGGCGGTGTGAGCGCGTTGCCCGGCATCAAGCGCGTGGCGGGCCGCGTGCTCGAAATGCCGGTGCGCGCCGCCCAGCCGGAGAACCTGACCGGGCTGGTTGACAAATTGAATTCCCCCGCGTATTCCACCAGTGTCGGGTTACTGCACTGGGCATTGACCATGCACGAACATGACTTCACTTCAAAGCGCGGGCGCAAATCGCATTTGCATCGCCCAAAAGGAGAAACCAACATGACCTTATCAAAAATCAAGGATTGGTTAACGAGGTTGTTACCGTAGCAACGGCATCCATCGTTGCTATAAACCATTCATCAACCCTACCGGCATTGCATGTTTCCCGGTATAATCAAGAGAGGAGAAGCCCCATGGACTCGACCAAACCACACAAGCAAGTTCAGACAGAAACCTTTGCTCGCATTAAAGTTATTGGTGTCGGCGGAGGCGGTTCCAACGCCGTCAACCGCATGATCGAAGAAGGTATTCAGGGCGTGGAGTTCATCGCCGTCAACACCGACGCGCAGGCCCTGATGCTTTCGCGTGCGCCGATGCGCGTCCGCCTTGGAGACAAGTTGACACGCGGACTTGGCGCGGGCGGCGATCCCGAGATCGGACGCAAGGCCGCCGAAGAGACCGCAGACGAACTATACAATGTCCTGAAAGGTTCGGACATGGTCTTTGTCACGGCGGGCATGGGCGGCGGCACCGGCACCGGCGCGGCGCCCGTCGTCGGCCAGATCGCCAAGGAATGCGGCGCGCTGACCATCGGCGTCGTCACACGCCCATTTACCTTCGAGGGCATGCGCCGCATGCAGTCCGCAGAGACCGGCATCGGCAAATTCAAAGAGCACGCCGACACGCTCATCGTCATCCCCAACGACCGCCTCCTGCAACTGGCCGATAAGCGCGCCAGCCTGCAGGATTCCTTCCGCATGGCCGACGACGTTCTGCATCAGGGCATCCAGGGCATCTCCGAATTGATCACTACACCCGGCCTCATCAACCTGGACTTCGCCGACGTGCGCGCCATTATGTCCGAGGGCGGCGCGGCGCTCATGGCCGTCGGTTACGGGAGCGGCGACGAGCGCGCCCGCAAGGCCGCCGAGGCCGCCATCTCCAGTCAGTTGCTGGACATCACCATTGACGGCGCGCGCGGCGTCCTGTTCAACGTCACGGGCGGCCCGAACCTGACCCTGTTCGAGGTCAACCAGGCCGCGGCCATCATCCGCGAGACGGCGCACCCGGATGTGAACCTGATCTTCGGCGCGGTCATCGACCCGAACATGGGCGACGAAGTGCGCATCACGGTCATCGCCACCGGCTTCGAGCGGAGCGGCGTGGCCCGCCGCACGCTGGAACGCCCCGCGGCGCGGCGAGTCGAGAGCCAGGAACCCGCGCATTACATCCGCCCCTCCGAGAGCGTCAGCGTGGGCGCGGTACTGGATCCCGGGTCCAGCGAAGCCCGATCGTCCACACCGCCGGGCACACCCAACTACGGCAACGACGATCTCGATATTCCGACCTTCCTGCGGAATCGAAGATAATCCGCGACACAATAGACCCTGAAGTTTCAAAGACCTTCAGGGTCTATTTTTATTTCATGCTACAATACGGCCAATGGAAAAGGCACATCTCCCCTCCCCCGTCGAGCACGAATCCTTCAAAACCCACCGCCGGGACCTGGCGCGCCAAATCCTGTTGCCGATCCTACTGACGACAGCCGCCATCCTTGCGGTAGCTGTACTAACGGGCATCGCCACCTTCCGCGATGGCGGCGAGGTGGAACGCTGGGCGGCCATCTCCACCATCTGGATCGTTACGCCGATCATGGCCACAGGGTTGATCTTCCTGCTCATCGTTGGCGGGCTGATCTATCTAATGGCTCGTCTGCTCAAACTCATCCCGCCTTATACCGACAAGGCACAAAAATTCGTCTGGCGCGTGGAGGGGTATGTCCGCCAGGGCGCGGACATGGCCGCCAGGCCCATACTGGCCGTGGAAGAACTGGCCGCGATGTTCAAAAAACTTTTCGGCCTGAAATAGGCCAAGGATGCGTTTATGGAAAACAAAGGAAGGACTCTTTTGATGGGCGCGCTGATCGGCGCCTTCACCGGCCTGATCGCCGCCATGCTGCTCACCCGCCGCGCCGAGCGCGACGAGCGCACCACGGCCCTCACTGCGGGCGAGGGCCTCAAGATCGGCGTGTTGCTCTTCGGTCTCCTGCGTGCCATCGCCTCGCTGGGGGACTAAAAATAGACGACCAGCCACGAACCATGGACCGAGGACGAAACATCCTCGGTCGTTTTTTATGGACGCGATTTCCAAACTCACACACCGCCGCTTCATCCTCGGTCAGCAGGGACTTTGGCCGGGCCGCCGTTTCAAGGGCCTGCGCGGTACCGCTGAGGCCATCCGCCAGATGCAGGGACTGCAACTCGACCCGTTGAACATCGCCGCCCGCAGTCAGGACATCGCCTTGTATGGCCGCGTGCTGGACTATAAACTGGACTACCTCTACCGTACGGCCTATGACCAGCGTCAGTTCTTCGATTACGGCGGGACGTTATTTCTGTATCCGATGGAAGAGTTGCCCTATTGGCGCATCATCATGGCGCGCACGGTACACTATTCGCGCATGGTGGAATTCAGAAAAAACCATCCCCAGGCCATGGACGAAGTGCTAGCCGCCCTGCGCGCCAACGGCCCCATGAGCAACCGCGACTTTACAGGCAACGGACTCCAGCAATGGAGTTATCGCGGCCGCAAGGACAGCGCCGTGGCCTTGTATTATCTCTGGCTGTTGGGCGAGGTGATGATCACGAACCGCCGCGGCTTCGACCGTATCTACGACCTGCGCGAGCGCGTCGCCCCGCCCGAGTTCGATACCGTCGCCTCCGAGGCCGAAGCGGAGGATTTCTTCGGCCGCAAGGCAATCGCCTTCCTGGGAATCATGCGCGAAAAACGCTGGCATGCCAATTGGGCAGGCGCCATCGAGCGGACCGTCTCAGCCAAAGAAGCCGAACACAAACTCGCCGAGTTGTACGAGCAAAATGCTGTCGCTTCTCTCCACATCGAAGGCTCCAAAGAGAAATGGATCACGCTGGCCGAAAACCTGCCCCTGCTCGAAGATCTCGAATCGGGGCACGTCCCCAAAGCCTGGAAGCCGCTGGGCCCGAGCACGCAGGAGGAGGTCACATTACTGGCGCCGCTGGAAATGGCCAGCGCACGCGGACGCGCCAAATTGTTGTTCGATTTCGATTACGTCTGGGAAGTTTACAAGCCGGTACATCAACGCCGCTGGGGCTACTATACCCTGCCCATCCTTTACGGCGACGATCTGGTGGCGCGCCTCGACCCCAAACTGGACCGCCAGACCATGACCCTGCACATCCTCGGCTTCTGGCTCGAAGACGACGCGCCAAAGGATGAAGCCTTCGCAAATGCTCTCGGTCGCGGGCTGGCAAGGTTCGCGGCGATGGCTGGCGCGCAGAAGGTGGATGTGAGGGGAATCAAGCCAAAGAAACTGCAAGCCCGTGTCCGTGAAATCATTGGAGAGTAATCTAATATCAAGATTCAATACCCCCGAAATCGAAATCATTGACGCAGATATTTGAATCAATTATACTTTTTTTACAAACGGCACTTTTGAGACCTCTGAGGTTGAGTCGAAATTGTCAATGGGTTTGAAAGAACTTGTTGCAAACCCCGTCCCATGGATATCGGATTGCAAGCAATCAAAGTGGTGAAGGATAACTCCCATGAGAAAACTGCCCAGCCGTCAAGAAGTGCTCAACAATTTCATCTCAACTTCTCATGGGTCATTTATGTTGGAGGGAGACAAGAACAAGCCTATATTTCTGTTTGTCCACGGATTTGCAACATACATTGATGACTTAATACCACTGGCTTTTGCCTTTCATAACGAGGGATACACCTGCGATTTGTTGGCGTTAAAGGGACATGGCGGCAGTACAGACGATTTGATTAATTCTTCTTACACAGAATGGTATGAGCAGGTTAAGGAAGCATATTGCTATCACAAAAAACAAAGTGAAAAAGTATATATTGTAGGGTTTTCGCTGGGTACCCTGCTCGCTATTGACCTTGCAAGAGAACAAAACGTGGATGGCATTATCGGTATTAGCGCTTTTCTGGCACCGCCCCCAAATCTAATCATGCTATATCGGTTGTTAGGCAAGCTTCCATCATTCAGGTTTACCAGAATGTTACAGGTTACAGCGAAAGACACAAAAAGAGAATTGTTTTATAATCGGCACCTGCCGCTACAATTTATCGGGGACATCTTGGAACAAGCCAGGCGAGTTCAGAGAAACGCTTATGCAACCGAATGCCCCATTTTGTTACTCCATTCACTTGATGACAAGGCTTCGGACTACAACGCCGTTGCAGAAATGTACTTTACCTTACAGCAACAATCGAGGCTGGTTACCTTCAGAACATTAAATCATTTCCTCCAATTCGACGTTCCTGCGGCCCGCCTGGTGGATTTGGGGTTGCTTTTCCTGAAATTGAAACAAATACCTGAAAACGAGACCTCAAGCGAGGAACTATTGCAGAATGTATATCAGCAAGTAAGCGACGAATCCAAGCAATGGGCAGGAAACATTTTCAATCTGATTGTAGGATTCTTTTCTTTGTTCGGCGCGCTGCTGTTTTTTTCTTTTAAATCCGTTGCAAATGTGGATTCCCAGGCCCCCTACTTTGCCCTGCTGTATTCATTTTCTGCAAATATCTACCTGACTTTGATAATCCTGTATTTCTTTTACCTTAATCGCTCCCTGGCTTATATCAAACATCACCTTGAGCCGCTGATGACGTTCGTGACCTGGGTATCCTACAAATCCTATAAATGGATAGCAGGGTTTGAGTCGGTCGTGATGACCGGTGCTGTAAGTGTACTTCTCTTCTTACTACCTGTTTCTGTCTCGGTCGGATCAATCTGGTATTGTCTCTACTACTTCCCTTCCCGGTTCATTTCTTTTGCGCCAGAAAACTTCTTCCTGCAGATCATGGTACTTTTGTCGCTCATCATGCTGTTTTTCAATATAGCGCTGGGCGCTTTGATCAGAAAGACGTCCGAGAGTGAATTACATGGTGGAATGGTACGAGCAAGATATACCGATATGCCATTTGAAAAACTCTTGATCGAACTGTATTCCAGCATAAAACCCGGTATCGTTAAACAGCCCTGGGAGCAACCAGAAAATATCGCCATCCCCAGTAATTTTTGGGTATTCATTATCAACGTTTTCGCGGTTTTATCTGCTCTTTTTAGAGCACCTTTCCACCTGATCGCGAAAGGGCGTAACAAGAAAAGTTAGTCCGCCGATAAATTTCTGGTTATACACACCAGCCCCTTCAAATACGCGCCTTCGGGGGAGTTGAGCGCGATGGGATGATCCGCCGCCTGTGACAGGCGCGCGACGATCTGCGCCTCCACACCCGCATCCAGGGCCGCGCCCACGACGATCTTCTGGAACAGGGCCGCATCCACGCCACCCGATTTTCCGCGCGCAGGAATGGGCATGATAAATTTTGTTTTGCGCGCTGGAGTGTCTTGAGAACAGGCACGGAACAAAATCCTTTATTAAAATAGGCACGTTTGATGGAGATTCCCATAGACTTTAGCCAATTGAAGAGCCAGGCGATAATTTTTTCCATGCTTTCGGCCTTCTCCACAAAGCGGAGCGGAACGACATAGCGTTGATTGTCGTGCACAATCGAAACCGTGACGTATCCGTGAAAATGGGTTGTGCCCGACTTCCCCACGCTGCGCATGATTTCTTTTTCATCTTCATAACATTCGCCATGACAGGGAATCAATGTCAAAACTATCGCGACGTAGTATGCACGTTTTCCTTTTTTGATGAAACGCGGTGTTTGAGCGCGCAGGATTGTGTTGAGTGCACGTTGGAGGGTGGCGCGATCAGGCAAGGCTTGTGCCAACACTTTGCACAAGCGATTCGCAGACGGCGCTCCTCCTAATTCATGGCACGCCACATCTATACTGATGCGATGTACACCGGCACAGCCTACTACAGCAATGATGTCTTATGCTGTTACGCGCGTGTTCTGCAAGTCGAGCGGCAAATATGGACGTACCACTGCAATCAAGGCATTCAGGATTGTTGAGAGCGTAAAATTCGATTATTTTTAACAGCAGGCTTGAACATGGTGGTTTGGTTTCCTTGGTCGGTGCCAAGTAAACTATGTTCAAGCCTTTTCGTGAATTGCTGATTGTAACTAAAACGGGCGGAAACCAGTCCGCCCGTCTGCATTTAAGTCGCTTGCCGTCACTTCACTGGATGGTAAAACTTTGCACCTCGGACCACAGGCTGGGACCATTCGTCCCGTTTGCCCGCACGCGCCAGTACAGGGTCACGCCCACGGGCAGATTCACAGTGGGGAGGTAACTCGAACTGGAGGTTGTCCTGTTCGTCAATTTGGTAGAGAAACCACTGGAGAGTGAAACTTGAATGGTGTAGGTCGTTGCCCCAGTGACATCCTCCCAGTCGAACAGCGGGCGGACGGCGGCAAGGACTTCCCCGTCGGTAGGGCTCAGCAGAGTCGGCGGCAGAATGGCCGTCCTGAAGTTCCATGTGGAAGACCACGCGCTATAATGTCCCGCCGTATTGAAGGCGCGTACATGCCAATAATACTTTGTGTTGGAGGCGAGGTTCATGACGGGAGTAAACTCCGACACCAGAAGGTCAGGGACCGTCTCGTCCAGGACAAGAGACGTAAAGGTATTATCGGCAGCAACTTGGATCTGATAGTGATCGAAAGTAGTGCCGGTGGGGACGGTCACATTTTTCCAATCCAGACGCGGAGTGTAATCAGTGGTAAGACTGCCCGCGGCTGGCGAATTCAGGACAGGAATGCTCGGGGGGTACCCGGTCACGAAACTCCAGATTTGCGGCGACCACAAACTGGGTCCGTTCGTTCCATTTGCCCTCACCCGCCAGTAGAGAATCGTGTTGGCAGGCAGATCGGACGTCATGGTGTAATTGGACGACACAACATTGACAGATTTCAGGATACTGCTGAAATTGACATACCGGGAGATTTGAATTGTGTATCCGCTTGCACCGTCCACATCGCTCCAATCAAAAGTGGGACGGCGGTGAAGCAATGCGGTGGTATTCAGTGGAGTGACGAGGCCGGGCGGCAACATCGCGGTCCGAAAAGCCCGCTTCGCGGACCAGGCACTGTACTGTCCCAGGGTATTAAACGCCCGCACCTGCCAGTAATATTTCGCGTTCGGGGGCAAATCTATGGGAATCGTAAATTCAGATAGTGTGACGTCATCATCGTGAAGAATCATCGTGAATGCAAGGTCGCTCGCCACTTGAACCTGATAATGATCGAGCGTTGTTCCGAGCGGCAGGGTGGAATCCTTCCAATCCAACCGCGGCGTGTAATCCGCGACCAAGCCATTCGACCCGGGCGAGACCTGGACAGGCACGCTGGGAGGATTAGCCGTGACGAAAGTGGAGGTCGAAGACCAGTCGCCGGTTCCGAACGGACCCTTGGCGCGCACTCGCCAGTAATAAAGCATACCGGCCGCGAGATCCGCAATGGCGGTGTAGGTGGTCCCGCTGACCGTCGTATTGATCGACGGGCTGGAGAGACTCGCATTCTTCGAAACCTGAAGCGTGTAACTGGTCGCCCCCTCAACCGTCTGCCAATTGAACGCGGGACGCCTGCTTTCAAGAATTACGCCGTTCGATGGAGAAACAAGTACCGGTGCGCAACTGGCGGTCGCGGCGTTGGCCGTGTTGCTGGGATCCGAGTTGACCCCCTGACGGACTGCAACCACATAGAACGAGTGCGACGAATTGCACGCGAGATTCTGAACCTGGTAACTGGACACGCCGCTCCCAACGCTTCCCACCTGCGCCCCGTCCGCGTAGATGAGATACCCGTCTACATTGGACGGTTCGTCCGCGGACAACTGCCAGTTCACATTGACCTTGGTCGAAGAAGCCGCCGAGGCGGATACATTCATCGCGCCGTACGGCTTGACCTTGAACTGCCACACCGGCCCAACGGTCGAACCGAAACCGTTGGTAGCCGTAACCTGCCACGAATACGAGCCGCCGTTCCTGACGCCAAGATAATAAAGCGAGCAATTGGTTGGAGTGGTGATGTCAATCGAGCCGCCCCAGATGTGCAGGGAACAGGTGTCGCCGTTCGTCCTCCACGAAAGCCAGGTATCGCTGGCGCGTTCGAGTGTGGACCCGGCCGAGGGTCCCGGGTGGAACGGCTGGCTGGGCGCGGACGAGCCTGCCGCGCCGTTCGGAATCGTCAGCGGCCCGTCGAGGACATTGCTGTCTATGTTCAGGGTCAGCCCGCCCCAGGTCTCGTTGTGATCACCGGCGTACTGGCGCAGCCGCTGATGATTCGCCCACAGACTGTTCGAGAGACAGGCGGCGTTCCACACGGTGGCTGTCTGTGTGTACGAAACGTAGCCCGGATTCGCGTACCAGTTTGCGACCCACAACGCATCCGGGACGTTGGCGATGCCCGCCCAGTCGCTCGGCGCGGAGGCGCACGACGCGCCGTACACACCGGCCAGATTGCCCTTGGCGCGCATCTGGTACGTCCAGCCGGAGATGAAGGAATTGGCTGCGGCGCGGCAGATGCTGTTGCTGGTATCGTAGGCCTCGAGGTCGTAATAGATGATCGTACCCGATTGATTCGATTCGGCCAGGCCGAGATTCGCCGCCACCGCGAGCGCACTGTTCGCCTCGGCAACTCCCTGATTGTAGGCAGCGGCGGGATCGGAACTCATGCGCGACGAATAACCTGTGCAGGACGCCTGCGGCCCAACCCACGTAGGGATGAAGCGCCAGCCCTGCGCGTTCAATTGCGAAAGATAGGACGCGCTCAGGATGGAATTCGAGCAGGCGCGCGCCGAACCGCCGATGTAAAGATTGACCGCGTTGTACGGACTGCTGTTCCACCACGTCTGCATCT
>DAOTXP010000136.1:0-4577 GCA_034435275.1 Anaerolineales bacterium
TTGAAGCGGCTTCCTTTTTGCCTTTTGTGATGTCGTCTTCAGTGTAACAATTCCCATTGGCATCAGTTTCGTCACAACCCTTATGCCCCGTCGGATCCACATATTTGACCGGATCATTGCTGGCATACGCGTACCTGTCATAGCCCTGCGCCCCGGCAGGGACGAGCGTGTCCGCGCGGGTGAAGCGTCCCAGGGCGGGGTCGTATCCCCTCCGCTGCGCTTCGGGGACGCTGCGCGGCCAGCGGGCGTTATAGTACATCAACCCAAAATCGCTGACGTTCGAGTACTGGCCTGTGAATGTATACTACGTGACGGTCACTCCTCGGTGGGGTCATAGATCCACGCCGAGTGAGTTAGATATTATGGATTATACAGTTCACGAATTACCAAATAAATTACATACAACTCCGTGAAAGTCAATATTACTAATCCGACTAAGCCCTGAGTTATGGCCCATGTGCCTTTTATGCTAGGCAAACCAAACCTCGGTATTTCTTTACGAAGAATGACAAAAATGCAACCGGTGATCAGCCATGGGAATCCGATGATTATAATTATGCCCAAATATATATCTGGAATATTAGATGGATACATTCTATTGACTAATGCAAATCCTCCAAACAGAATGGTTATGCCTACCAGCCAAAGGCCATTTGTTAGAAACATTGTGCTAGCGAGCATTGATCTTAGGATAGGCCTAAGAGAACCTTCATTTTTAGCGTTCTCATACTTGTCCATATTTTGCGCTTCTCCTTTTGAGCACTTTTATGGGAATAGGTTTGGGAAGAATACACTATTAAAAATGGGCCAAACTATTCGATCCATTGCCTGTGTCGCAACATAGTTTCCTCCAACATATCCCGCAGTTCCGCCCAACAACCCACCTGCCAAACCACCGGGAAGCCCTCCGGTTAATACTCCTGTTTCTGCCCCCAAATCAGCTCCTGCCCCGGCGGTAAACACGGCAACGGGTGCGGAAATCATGTCTGTTACTGCATCTTCTCCGCCTGCAATAGCCGCCCGTGAAATTTTCTCAAAATTGGAAAAAGACGGATCATCCCAATCTTGTGCGGCTTGGAGTAAAGCTCCAGCAAATCCCTCGATGATCGGCCCTGCATTTCCCAGACCCTTTGCTTGTTTATATATGGGTTGCCCATAATTTCCAATCCAAGTAAAAATGTCAATAGCATATTTACCGTATTTAGCAAAAATCCCTATAGCTTCAAATTCATCTTCAGGCCCACTTTGAGGGGAATGTGTTGTAATGATAGGCCCGATAGGCCCAGTGATAATAGTTTCTTGACTCTGATTGCCGTTTCCATTGTTAGATGAGGCCATGTCGCCACTAGGGTGTTCGCACTCATCCTCAGGTACACATCGATGCCCGCTGGGATCTGTATATCGCACAGGATTATTGATCGTGTACGCGTACCTGTCATAGCCCTGCACCCCGCCAGGGACGAGGGTGTCCGCGCTGGTGAATCTTGATAAAGCGGGGTCGTACCAGCGGGCGTTATAAAAATACAGCCCGAGCGCGGTCTCATTGCGCTGGGAGGTGAACTGGTAGGCCGTGGGCGTGGTACCACCAGGATGGGCCGAGGGCATGTACAGAGTGTACCACCTTCGCGCTGCTTGGGTGACCTGACTGTCACTTCTCGAGGGGGTTGCTTCGCGAAGTCCCACGCTGGGCAGGTGATTGCCTACCGACCAGTAAGTGTCTTTAATAAAATCTCTAGTGAACTCATTAACCAAGGAAAGATAAGTATGGAACAAACCAGCCAAAGCATCGCTGTGCTGGTGCGCTTCTCTTTTTCTGCCTTGATCCCTAACTTTACCATTATAAAGGTAAGCGCACCTGTGATGATAAATACGGTACTTGAAACGAACAAACTCGGCGGCCAAATCCCTCGTTCCTCCAGCATTGTTATGATGATGAAGGAAGTCACCATAATACTAAGGAATAATCCGCATGCAATTGCAATATATCTGATTATCTGCATCTTCATGGAAACAGTCCTCCGCTAAAAATTTGATCAATGAAACTCGCTTGATTTGGATTTAGTAGAATAGAGTGCGAAGCTCCTTCAATAGTCAATAGATATGCCAGTGGATTGTAGTCAGGGTTCAATGTCTGGTATCCATACTCATCAACGGATACCAAAGAGCCTGTCTCGGGCAAAGGCGTTAGCGTTACTGTTAGCGTATCTTCCCCCTTTGTGTCAGGGTCTGCTACCGCTTCATTTATCGTTCTTGCAATTTCCTCGTACTTATTTGCATCCTCGTATAAACTGTCTTCCACAAGCTCTTCACCCACCATTCCTGCAAGATTGGCGCCTGCTTCTATCGCTAAAAGACATAGCAAGCCTGCACTTTCTCCGCATCCAATAAGGGCAAAAGGGGCGCCGACTGCAGTGCTTACAACAAAGGTCGTAGCTTTTGCAACCGGACCATCTTTGATGGCATTAGCCTCATCGCGTAGAAGATTTCCAATTTCTGGAGCACTAAGCCTGTCCGATTCGTCTCTAAGTGGAATCTCTGTGCTAGTTGAAGAGAATCGACCGGCGTATTTTCTCTCACATGTAGCGGTTTCACACCACCACGGATCGTGACCTGAGGGATCAACATATCGAAGCGGGTTGTTATTTGCATACGCGTACCTGTCATAGCCCTGCACCCCGGCAGGGACGAGCGTGTCCGCGCGGGTGAAACGTGCGAGGGCGGGGTCGTACCATCTGGCATTGTAGAAATACAGCCCCAGGGCGGTCTCGTTGCGCTGGGAGGTGAACTGGTAGGCGGTGTAGGTCGTGCCAGAAGTGTAACGCGTTTCTCCCCACGCCTTGTAACGCAACTCGGCGATCTTGCTTCCGCTGGAGGTCAAGGTGAGGCTGGTGGAGCCGAGATGGTCCGTGAGCAGGTAGTAGAGTGTGCCGTTCTTGCGCACACTTGCACCTGGCGCAAGTGCAGGTGTGGCGATACGAGTCGCTCCGGCTGAATAATACTTGGTTACCACGCCGTTGTCCACCTGGTAGTGGGTGCTGACGCAATACGTCGTTGTGTTGCCGATGGCGGCTTTCACCTGCCGCCCGTTGCTAAGCAAGTCACTTCTCATGTGAAATTCATTATCAATAACACTCCCAAGACCATAAAAGCTAATCCAGTAAGTAAGTAGAGTACATCAGCTCCTCTTTCCCCTAAGGTATCATCAATGTCTCGAATTTTATAGTGATTCATAAACCATTTCCAACGCTGAAATCTGGCTAGGATCATGAATATCCCTGCTCCAAAACAAAGAATTCCAGGTAACACATTGTTAGTTAACATAAAAACTCCCATGATACAACCCATTACGGTGGATATAAATTGGCTAACTGGTGTGCATGAATGATGTTCAGACCTATTCCTACAGCATCTGGTATGACAGGAAAATATAAACCTGCTATATCGGTAACAAAGCCCATATATGTATACCAATCAGCATTTCCCGAAACGTTATCATTAAGAGTCTGAAGTGCTCCAAATGCGGCATCGGTCTGATCTAACGCTCTACCGAATATTTCTACAAAATTGGTGACCCTGCCTCCAGTGCCAGAAGTAGTCAGATCTAACGCTAACCCAGATACATCTAAAGATAAATCATGTTTATCAACATATTGGAACCACTCTGGCTCTCCGTAAGGCACCCATCCAGGTGGTGGTGTAGGAGTCTGCGTGCTTACGATTGGCGGATTTATAGCCAATGGGCCCGGTGTTCTACTTGGAATAGCAGGTAAAAAAGTACTTGGCGGAGTAGGAGTTATCGAAGGAGTAGGGTTAGATATCGCAGGTGGGACGGCGGTAACAGGTGCTGTAGGCGTTGATATCGGTGGTGGAGGGGTATTAGCCTGTTCCATTTTTCGTGCGCGGATTCGGCACACGTAACAATGCCCACTGGGATCAGTATACCTGACGGGATTATTACCTGAATATGCAAACCGATCCCATGTCTGCACTCCTTGACCCTGCGGCGTGATCGTGTCCGCGCTGGCGAAGCGTCCCAGGGCGGGGTCGTACCATCTTGCATTATAGAAATACAGCCCGAGGGCGGTCTCATTGCGCTGGGAGGTGAACTGGTAGGTAGTGTAGGTCGTGCCGCTGGAATAGCGCGTTTCGCCCCACGCCTTGTACCTCAACTCAGCGATCTTGCTTCCGCTTGAATTCAAGGTAATGCTGGTGGAGCCGAGATGGTCCGTGAGCAGGTAATAGAGTGTGCCGTTCTTCCTCATCGCGATACGAGTCGCTCCGGCCAAATAATACTTGGTGACCACGCCGTTGTCCACCTGGTAGTGGGCTCCAACATAATACGTTGTTGTGCTTCCCACGACGGCTTTGACTTGTTTGCCGTCGGCATCATAAACAAAGCTCGCGCTGGCCGCGCCGGAGACGGAGACGAGGCGGTTTTCGGCGTCGTAGGCGAGGGTGAAAGTCTGGCTGCCCGCGTGGCGCGAGGTCATGTTGCCGTTGGCGTCGTAGGAGTAGGTGTTGCCGTTGGAGAGGGAGGAAACGGCATGCGCGTGTCCCGAGGCGTAGGTGTAGGTCAC
>DAOTXP010000137.1:0-11813 GCA_034435275.1 Anaerolineales bacterium
GGAAGAGATCAACATCGAGAAGATGGTCGAAACGTTTATAAAAGCGCTGAACACGGTGACGCAATCAACGGTATAAAATTGTCATCGTCGTTCCGGTCGCCAAGGAGAAAAGGATGAACGATATCTACCGTACAGGCGGATACCTTAAGCAGAATCCCGACTGGCACGCCGGGGATTCTCCCTGGAAGGCCGGGCAGATCCTGCTGATGATCAAAAAGCACAAGCTGCAACCTGCGACTGTGTGTGAAGTTGGCTGCGGGGCGGGTGAAATCCTGGCTCAACTGTATGAGGAATGGGGCGGCACGCAATTCACAGGGTACGAAGTTTCCCCTCAGGCCTTTGAACTTTGTAAAACGAAGGAGGAGGAACGACTGCATTTTTTCCTGGGAGACCTGCTCGAGACGCAAAAGAAGTTCGACCTGCTCTTATGCATAGACGTTTTCGAGCACATCCCCAATTATCTTTTTTACCTGGAGCAATTACGCAAACATGCCGACCGTTTTATTTTCCACATTCCTCTCGATTTATCGTTACTGACCATCCTGCGCCCTGGACGATTAATTCAAACCCGCCAAAGTGTGGGACATTTGCACATGTTCACGGAAGAACTCGCCTTGGCCGTATTGAAGGACACGGGCTACGAAGTAGTGGATTCCTTTTTTACAGCGGGCGGCGTGGAGTTGGAGAAAAACAAACGGCGGGTCAGGACTGTTTTGGCCAACCTGCCTCGCCGGATCATCGGTTCGCTCAGCCGGCGGCTCGCATCACGGCTGTTGGGCGGATATTCCCTGCTTGTGTTGGCAAAGTGACGGCGGGCACTTAACTCGCTTCGAGCGGATCAGCGATTAGAGTTGCCGGACAGGCCTTCAGGAACGCGTCCATATCGGTAGGCGTGAACAGCACCTCTTCGATCTGGGCAGAGAAACCGCGTGGATCTTTGGGAACCAGCAGGACACCCTCTGTGACCTTGCGCGTGGGAGACAGCACGCTCCAGCGCAGAGGTCTCTCCTTGATGTTCTTCATCGGGACAATTTTGCGAATCTCGGTGAAGCGAAAAAAGAGACGATAGTCCACGTGACCGGGCACGTAGCGCGCGCCGATGCCGCGGTCGGTGATAAGGTATACAGCACCCGCGCCGAACAGCAGGGCGTCGCGGTAGAGAATCATGATCCCGAAGGTGAGCAGCGCCCATTGCAGGGACGTGAATCCCAGCCGGCCGTCGAGCAGGACGCCGAGGAGGGTGCTTCCCGCCAGGAGCAGGGCGAAGTTGCGGGCGCGGTAGGCGAACGGAGCCTGCGGACGGTCCAGGTAGGGCGGCGTCTCGCTGTGATGATGTTCGCGCTGGACGGTCGCGACCCAGGCGCGCTCCTGCCAGTGCATCATCAACAGTCCGAACAACAGCAATGCGGTCAGGATTCCCGACATGATCGGCGGCCAGGTGTAAAAGACGATGATGAACGGCCAGAGATAAGGGATCTTCTTGAGGAAGAGATAGGGGGTATCCAGAACGAAACGCTCGAACGGCTTCACATTCGATTTCATAGGCGGATCCAGTTGGGGCATCTTATCATGAAAACGGCTGAGGATTCCCCCCTCTTTTCCAACGCCGGTTTTCGGATAAAATCAGTCAACTATTTTTCAGGAGAGCCGCTGTCATGCGCAAATCGAATCTCGGCAATCTCGTCATCCTTGCCCTCGCCGCCCTGACCGTCGTCGTCTGGTTCGTCTTTCCGCCCGTCAATGATGGGCGCGAGCACTTCGCGCGCGCCTACGCGGGCGAGATCATCGGCTCGATCAATATCGTCCTGATGGCCTGCTCGTTGTTCCTGTCCACGCGCCCGAAGTGGGTCGAGCCGTATTTCGGCGGCCTGGACAAAATGTACATCGCCCACCGCCGCGCCTCCACCACCGCCTTTCTGCTCATCTTTGTCCACGTGCTCACCGTTCCCATCTCGACCACCTGGCGGCTTGGCAATTACCTGGCTGTCGTTGCCTTCACGGGCATTGTTTCCATCGCGCTTGTCAGCCTCGCGCCGCGCATCGCGTTCCTGAACAAACTGACCGGCGGCACGTACGAAGGCTGGAAGAATCTCAAAAAGTATATCGGCCTCTTCTTCATCATTGCTTTTATTCACTCGCTTACTGTCAATGCGCTCAACGCGCTCATTGCCATTTCGTGGGTACAGGTCTTCTTTATCATCGGCACGATTTCTTATCTCTACACCGAAGTCTTTGGCCGCTTCTTCAAGAAGTATGTGCCCTATACGGTCGAGGCGGTGAAGCATCCCAACGGCTCCACCACCGAAGTGACCCTGCGCGCCAAACGGGACGGAATCCCGAAACACCGCGCGGGACAGTTCCTGTTCGTGCGCTTTCCCGGCGACCAGACACTCGACGAGTCCCATCCGTTCACCATCTCCAGCGCGCCGCGCGAGGACGTGTTGCGGGTGACCGTTAAAGCCAGCGGAGACTTCACCCGTGCCCTGTTCGGCAACCTGAAGCCCGGAGCGGATGCGGTCGTCGAAGGCGCGTACGGCATGTTCGATTACAAGACCGGCGGCCCGAAGCAGGTGTGGATCGCGGGCGGCATCGGCCTGACGCCCTTTCTCTCTTTTATCCGTGATATGGACGGGAATCTAACTCACGATATTGATTTCTATTACACGGTCCGCCACAAAGAAGAAGCCCTCTTCGTGGACGAGGTCGAATCCGCCGCGCAAAAGAATTCGCGATTGAAAGCGCGCGTCCGCTTCTCGTCCACGGACGGTTCGTTGACGGTCGAGGAGATCCTCGAAAACGCGGGCGGCGACGTGAAGGGACATCACGTCTATATGTGCGGTCCCCTGCCGATGGTGCAGGCCTTCGAGAAAAAATTCCTCGCGCTGGGCGTGCCGCGGGCGCACATCCATTACGAGGAATTCAATTTCAGGTAAGCGGGATCCTTGTGGGACTTCGCAAACCACAGGCGCACTGGTCACGCACTTGTTTTTTGGTCATAGTCCAATTCACGATCTTGTTTCCGCGACGGTCTTGGTCTAACGAGGTGAGCCGGGCGAGAAGAAGCCCGGCTCAGTTTCGTTTGCCAACTTAGAAAAGGGAATAGACCAGGGCTGCTACCACGCCAAAAACAATGTGACCGACCAGCCCGCCCACGAAGGCCATCATGCCGCCGGTATTGGTCATCCACAGTCCGGGCGCATTCACTTCGCCGCGGCGGATGCCGATGTGCATCATCGGGATCAGGCCCATGACCATGCCGACGATCAGCCAGTGCACTGCGCCGAAGACCAAACCGCCAAGCCAGGTAGGATTAAGGATGCCCTTCGACCACAGAAAGGCATAGATCAAAGCAAAGATCACGCCCATCATCAAGTGCATCATCCAGCCGAGCAGGCGGTTCGCCCTGCCGAACATCGTGCCGAGCATGCCAACGATGTCCATGTTTGGCATACCCATTCTGGGCGCCATGATCAGGACCATGGAGAAAACAACTGTACCAGCCAGACCTGCCAAAATCGCTCCGAAAACGTTCATCTTAAACTCCTTATCAATTTGTTCAGCGCGCTGTGTCCGTACTGTTGCACAACAGGATGCGCATCTTACATTTCGGATATAATCTCTGGCGATGTCTAAAAGGGATAATGAGGCCTGGCTCTCGGATCTGCGCGCGGGCGGGGATATGCGTGAAGCCGCGCTGGCCGACTTGCATGACCTGCTGGTCTCCACAATGCCGCACGGCCTCTCGCGTTGGCGCTCTCCTGGCGATCCCCAATTTGATGCACTGATCGAAGATGTGGTCCAGGAGACATTGCTGCGCGTTCTGGACAACCTGCATACTTTCGAGGGGCGAAGTCAGTTCACAACGTGGGTATACAAGATCGCGGTGCGCGTCGCCTTGATGGAACTGCGCCGCCGCCGCTGGAAGGATGTCTCGCTGGAGGAGTTGATAGAGGAGGGTGAGGATCGGTCAGTGGAACCAGGCTGGATGTCTTCGCCGGAAGCGGGTCCCGAATCCATGGCGGAACGCCGCGACATGCTGGCACGCATTCAACGAATCATCGAAGAGGAATTGTCAACCAGGCAGCGGCAGGCGTTGATGGCGGCGGCAGTCAAAGGCGTAGCGATGGACGAAGTAGCGCGGCGTATGAAGACCAATCGCAACGCGCTCTACAAATTGATGCACGACGCACGCTTGAAGTTGAAGCGCCGAATCGAGAGGGAAGGCTTGCAAGTCAATGAGTTGTTGGAGATGTTTGCGCAAAAGTAAGGAAGTTTTATCTCATGCCTACAAACAAAAAGATCATGAAATCCATTTTCGATTGGTTCAAACAGCGCTTCAACAAATGGTATCGGCCAAACCCTGCCATGGCCGCAATGATTCGCTCACTGGCGATGACCGAGGAAAATGAAATTTCCTGTGACGATGTCTATGCTGTGCTCGATGAGTTTGCCGAGGCGGTGAACCGCGGCGAAAATCCTTTGCTCTTCATGCCCCTCGTCCGCCGGCACTTGGATATGTGCCCCGATTGTCGGGAGGAATACGAAGCCCTGCTGAGGATGTTACAGCCGGTATCCTCCTAGTCAGTTCGGGCAATCGCATTTCCTACAATTCGATCAATTTGCTGTTCAACCGCCAATCGTAAGGCTCGTAGCGGAGGACGGCGTTTCCACGATTTCCTGATAACCAGGAATGTTCCGCCTCATCGGGTAAATAAGAGAGAAGAAAATCGATAATCCCATCACGCCCTCCAAAATCTGACGAGAACCATTTGAAAATGGACGATAAATGAATTGCATTCTCTTCGGGCGCGATCATCACGTCAGACGCAATGTAACTGCGTGTGGCCATGTCCAGTTGGGTCTCCAGCGCTTCGGCGGTGTAGACTCGAATGGGGGGGCACGAACGGCTGGCGCAGTTCAACGCGAAGTGGATGCGCGCATCCATTGGCTCGATGATCCAGGCGCGGCGCGGGTCGGACGAAGCGAATTGCGGACCAGGCAAAAAGGGATGGCCGCGGTTGAGCCTCAGGATACCATGCTCAATATCGTCGCAACTCACGCGTTGCCCGCCAATCGAATAGGCGGCTTTGCGGAAGAAATCCAGTCCCGCCAGGCGCCCGGCCACGCTGCGCTTGACATCCAGTTCGATGACTGAATGTATCACCATTGCATTGTACAGGTTGATCCAGAAGGCCAAACGTGCTTCGCGCGAGGACAGACTGGATGGATCGAAGGTCTGCAAACTGCCGGCCCGCTCACAATACGCGGCGAACCCGGCGCTGCCGCGCAATATCCCGTAGTCCACACGTTGAGCGCTGACGTCAAGCGAGACTGAAAGAACAGATTGCAGCGCCCGTCTCAAGTCCGCGGCGGGAGCGCCGTCTGTCAATCCAGAAGAATCGGTTGACGGGTTGAGCGTCCGCCTTGCGTCATTGCCGGTCATCTGATTCAACAATTCTTCGCGAAGAACGATCAGAGAGTCTGAGAGCGTCATTACGCCTCCAGCCGCTTTGATGCATTCGCGAGACGAATTCTTTCAAGATGTAAGGTTGTCTGTGGAACCTGCATCCAACAGGGCGGAGACTCAAAATGAACCGCCTGTCTTTACTGTTATCGCTTTCGGCCATTCTGCTATCTGCCTGCGCCCCGCTGTCCGATAGTACCCCGCGGCCAACCGAACTGGTCTCCCCCGTCTCGCCAGCCGCAATAGAAAGTGACCCTACTCTCCTGCCGGCGGAGGATCCGCCGGATTCAGCCGAATTGGAATTCAGGACCGACTTCAGTAAACATACTGTGCCCTACAGCGAAATCATCTCCGGCGGCCCGCCGAAGGATGGCATCCCGGCTCTCGACGCGCCTCAATTTGTTTCCGTTGCGGAGACTGATTCGTGGCTGGAACTTAATGAACCGGTCATCCTTGTCGAGGTGAACGACGATGTACGCGCCTATCCGATCCAAATCCTGATCTGGCATGAGATTGTCAACGATACCGTTGGCGATGTGCCTCTCACGATCACCTTCTGTCCTCTCTGTAACACCGCCATTGCCTTCGAGCGCACGGTCAACGGTCAGATCCTGGATTTCGGCACGACGGGCCGCCTGCGTTACAGCAACTTAATCATGTACGACCGGCAGACGGAGACGTGGTGGCAGCAAGCCAGCGGGGAGGCGGTTGCAGGAGAACTAACCGGTACTCAATTGGAGTTCTATCCCGCCGCGATCATTTCGTGGGATGAATTCAAATCGGCTCACGCGGACGGCAGGGTGCTCTCGCGGGAAACGGGCTTTTCGCGCGACTACGGGAGAAATCCCTACGCGGGATATGACAACATAAACAACCCGCCCTTCCTTTACCAGGGACCTCCCACTCCAGACAGGATGCCGCCCATGACGCGTGTGCTCACCATTGATCTGAACGGGGAAGCCGTTGCCTACACATACGATTTGTTATCGGAGGCCGGGCTGGTCAACGATGTTGCAGGCGGAGAGCCGGTCGTTATATTTTGGCAGGCGGGAACGGCCTCCCCTCTGGACTCGGTGAATATCGCGGGACGCGATATCGGCACAGCCATCGCTTTCTCGCGCAAAGTCAACAGCCAGGTACTGACCTTTTTTATTCAGGGCGATTCCATCAAAGATCGGGAGACTGGCAGTGTTTGGAATCTGCTTGGCCTTGCAACCGATGGCCCGCTCACCGGGACTCACTTACCCTCTGTTGTCTCTGTCAACCACTTCTGGTTTTCGTGGGCGGCGTTCAAACCGCAGACCAGGGTCTACACTCCCTGATTTACCCGAACACCGCGATCACCAGTACCCCGGCGAACACGATGGCCGACCCCACCACGCGGACGCCGCCCATCTTCTCTGCGAGCAATTTCCAGCCCAGGAACGCACCGATGACCGCGCTCACTTCGCGGATGGCGCCCGAATAGCTCAGCGGCGCGAAGGTGTACGCGAACAGCGCCAGCAGGTACGCAATGATTCCCATCGCACCGCCAAGCAGCAGATAGGCGCGGTTATCCTTCCATGTTTCTGTAAAACGGCGCCAGCCAAAACGGCGGGTGAGATACGGCGTGGTCACAAGCGGCACCATGATGAACATGGACAACCCATATGGCAGCGACGGGCCGTTCTTCACTGCCGTCCCGTCAATCAACGTGTAGATTGAGATCACGAGCGAGACCGCGAGGGCGGTCAGGATGCCTTTCAGGTGCGGCATCCCGCCGCGGGCCTGCAGGAGCGTGGTCGCGCCGATCAGGACGATTCCGCCCGTGATCATGGCCAGCCCGATGTAACCGCCGGGGGTGAGCCGCTCCCGCAGGAAGATGGCAGACCACAAGACCAATAGCGCGGGCGCCGCGCCGCGCGCGATGGGATACACCAGCGAAAAATCGTGGTCGCGGTACGCGACGGAGAGCAGGATGAAGTAGATTGCTTCCAGTGCCATGCTGACGACCGCGAAGGGCCACATCGAACGCGGCGGCAGGCCGGTGAAGAAGATCAACGCCAGCGACATGATGCCGCCGAGGATCACCTGCCAGCCCATGGCGATGTATTTTTCGTCCGAGCGTTTGAGCAGGAAATTCCACAACGCGTGCAGAGACGCGGAGAGAAACAGCAGGAGGATGGCAAGCAGGGGCATTGTTTACCTCGATGGAGAACGGGACAGCCGGACGACAAAAACGACCGGCGTCCCGCCTTCGGGATCGTCGGTCATGGCATGGTTTTGGCTGCTGGTTCGGATGAACTGGCTTTGCACCCCGCTAGTATAACGGAATTCTCGTCCCCGTCACCTTCGCGGCTTCCTCCGAGCACAAATACATCATCGCCGCGACGATCTCGGCGGGAGGCGTGCCCTTGCCTTCGCCTTTCACGTCAATGGACTTCACGTGGATGATGTTGGCAGTGATGCCCTGTCCGCGGACTTCCTCCGCCAGGGTTGTGACCAGCGCCTCCTGCGCGGCTTTTCCTGCCGCATGCGGCCCCATCTTCGCCTCAGGGTGGACGGTCAGGGGAAGTGAAAGTGTGATCACGCGCCCCCATCCGTTGCGACTCAGAGGCGGAACGAAAGACTGGAACAGATTGAACGTCGTCCACGCGTGCTGATCGAGCATGGAGGCCAGTTCCTCGGCGCGGGATTCGGGGATGGCGCGGCCGCCCGTCCAGCCGCCGACGAGATGGAGCAGGATGTCAATGCGGCCGAATTTAGCGGAAACCGCCTCGGCTGCCGCGTGAAGCGAGAGCGCGTCGAGCAGGTCCACGACGCGGGAGAAGAGTCGCTCGGAGGGGAGATTCAGGCCGCGGACGAGGGAGTCCAGTTTTTCCTGGTCTTTATCCAGCAGGGCCAGCGACGCGCCGCGTTCGGCGAAGGCCTGCGCGGCGGCCTGACCGAGACCGCCCGTTGCGCCAGTGATGACGACAACACGGCTATTCATAAGATGCCTGGATTTGGTCCTCGCTCATGCCCTCGATGATGGGACGGTCGTCCTGCTCCCGAAGGCGTTCCTTGCCGCGGAAGTCAATCAGGTGACCCGACTTGGCGGCCTTGGTCTTGAGATAAAACTCGTTGTGCGGATTGGGCGGCAGGACGTGCGGGATGCGCCCGTTGACCTTGACGCCGTACTGCGTGAGTTGGGCGATCTTCTTGGGGTTGTTGGTCATCAGGCGGATGGAGCCGATCTTCAGCGAGTGAAGCATGTGGGCGGCCACGGCGTAATCGCGCTCGTCGTCGCGGAAGCCGAGGGCGAGATTGGCCTCCACGGTGTCCAGCCCCTGATCCTGCAAACTGTAAGCGCGGATCTTGTTGATCAGGCCGATGCCGCGGCCCTCCTGGCGCAGGTAGAGCACCATCCCCCGCTCCATCTGGCCGATGGCCTTCAGCGCGGACTCAAGTTGGTCGCGGCAGTCGCAGCGCAGCGAGCCGACGGCGTCGCCAGTCAGGCATTCCGAATGCAGGCGCACGGGCACATCCTCCGCGCCCAGCACATCGCCCTTGACGATGGCGACGTGTTCCTTCTCATCGCGGTTGTTCCAGAAAGCCACGATGTGAAAATCGCCGAAGCGCGTGGGCAGTTCGGCAATCGCCTCGATGCGCACGCAGACGTTGTCCTTGCCGACGCCGTCGCACTCGTGACAACAGTTTTCATCCAACAGCAGTTCGATCTGTTCATGTGTAAATGTAGCCATACTACTCTCCCGACGGGGCAAGCCCGTCTATAACCTATAGTGTAGCAAAATTCCGCCGTCTTCCCAGGTCTCGGCATTGACCAATTTCAACGGGACGGCTGCGCCTCGCGCGAGACCCGCGCCTGCCGCTGCCGTGGGGGCGGACTCTCCCCCGAAGACCATCGGCGCGACGTACAGCGTGAGTTCGTCCACCAGGCCGAGGCGCAGGAGTTCGAAGTTGAGCGTCCCGCCGCCTTCGACCATCAGCCGGCGGATGCCGAGTCCGTGCAATGATTCGAGCGCCGCGGCCAGGTCCACGCGTTCGCTCTCGTGGATGAAGACCTCCGCGCCGCGCCCGCGCAGGAAATCGAGTTGCGCATTAGATGTTTGGGACGTGGTAAATATTACGATGCGCGCCGGGCCGATATTGAGGAAGTTCGATTCGGGTTTCAGGTCGGCGCGGGTGGCGACGCCCACTTTGACGGGATTCGGCGAAAGTCCGCGCGCGAGGCGTTCGGCGCGCAGGGCCTCGGATTTGACTGTCAGTTTCGGGTCGTCGCCGAGCAGGGTCCGCCCGCCGACCATGACCGCGTCCGCTTCGGCGCGCAGGCGGTCGACGCGTTCCTTGTCGCGCGGCGAGGAGATGGCCGCGCCTCTGCGCTCGAAGGTATCCATCTTGCCGTCGGCGGTGACGGCCACGTTGATGAAAACGAAGGGTTTCATAATTTCTGTTCTGCAGGGGCACAGCAGAGAAGTTGTGGATTTTACCTTTCTATCGTCTCGCTGTGCCCCCACGCCAAATCAATGCGGATTCGCAAAATAAGCCGAGATCAAATCCGACACATCCTTGCTGGTGTTCTGCCGCAGGATGTTGAAGAAGTCCGACGCGGTGGCGCGGCGATACGACATCTGGCTGGCGTAGGCTTTGAGGAAGCGGAAGAAGTCCTCGTCGCCGATGCGGACGCGGATGTCGTCAATGAATGTCCCGCCGTTGAGATAGACCGCGTTGGTGTAGGCGCGGAAGGTGCCGCCGTTGTAAATGCTCGTGTCCACCCAGCCGTTTGGTCCGAAGTAATTGACGCGGAACTGCCACCACCAATCCACCGAGTAGGGATAATTGAATTCGTAGAAGATGTGCTCGCTGTAAAGCGCCATGGCCTCGTCCAGCCAGGGCTCGAGGGCCTGGTCCGAGCCGACCAGTCCGAACCACCAGTTGTGGGCGATCTCGTGCACGCCGATGGTGGCGAGATTGTTCTGCGCGCCGCCGTCGTATTGTCCATAAAACGAATCGGCCAGGAACGACAGCCCGTCGTATTCCTGTCCGTCGTTGTAATTGAGTTCGACGACGCTCAGGGTCTGATACGGATACGGCGCGAATTTCGCTTCGTAGATGGCGACAGCCTGCTTGGCGACATATAAAACTTTCTCTCCCGCCGCTTCGTGCCCGGAGAAATAATAGGAGCGGATGATGACCGGTCCAACCGCCGACTCGCTATAAAGAAAATCGCGGCTCATCGAGAGCACGAATGTCCGCGCGCCGTACAGACGAAAGCGGGTCCATTCGCCGTTGACCTCGGCCGGCGCGGGCGCGGCGATGATGGGCGGGTTCGATGGATTCGTGAAGCGGATGTTCACATCGAAATCGGACGCATCATAGACGAGGTGCTCGCCGAAAGGCCAGTAATCATGCAGTATCCATCCACTGGCCGCGTCATACGGGACGATGAACGGATACCACTCCGTGAGGCTGGTCTGATACGAGAGCCAGCCGAAGGTGTTGGCCTTTTGTTTGTAGGGAATGTTCAGGTCATATTGGATCGTCAACGTGACCTGTCCACCGGGGGCGAGAGGCTGGGGCAGAGGCACGGTCAGGCGATGGGTATCGAGAATGTAGTTGGTCGAAGCCATGCCGTTGACGAGGAGGCTGGTCATGGAGAAGGCGTTGTTGTACAGCATCGGCTCGACGGCCAGGACGAGTTCGTTGAGGGGTACGCCCGTCTGGTTCGGATAAACGATGCCCTCGTCCACCGCCACGGTGTGGCCGTCGTAATCCACGGTGGCGTAGATTGTGTATTGCGGACGCGCGATCGCGGGCGGCGGATCCACGCTCCCCGTAGGAGAGGGGCCGGGGGTAGGTTCCGGCGGCAGGGTGGCCGTCAGCGTGGCGGTGGGAGGAATCGTTGGGGTGAGGGTGGGAGTCTCGGTAGCAGTGACAGTTAAGGTCGGAGTCGGAGGCGTGCTTGGGTCGCGCGTCCCGATGTGGAATGGCGCGCTGAAGGGGAGAGTGGGAGTCGCCGCAGGAGTCGTCGCACAGGAAGAAAGAAGGAGGGAAGATGAAAGATGAAGGATGAAAACCAATACTGCGTAGCGCGTATTGCGTATCCCTGTATTCCTGTGTACTCGTGTACCTGGGTACATGATTTATCAGTGAGGATTTTGGAAATATTGTGCGATGAGGTCGGAGAGATCGGCCGACGTATGCGTTCGCAGGATGCAGAAGAAATCTTCGGATGCGGCGATTTTCCCGCGCATCTGGGCGAGGTAATCCTGAAGGAATGCGAAGAAGGCCTCGTCGCCCATGCGGACGCGCAGGTCTTGCAAAAAGTGCGCGCCGTTGAGGTAAACCTTGTTCCAGTAGGGGCGCTGGC
>DAOTXP010000138.1:0-8815 GCA_034435275.1 Anaerolineales bacterium
AAGTCCGCTTCACGCCGGGACATACGCCCGGTCATTGTGTACTGGTTTGCGCCGGGGAGAAAGCCTGCTTTTGCGGCGATTTGATTTTTGCCGCTTCTGTGGGCCGCACCGACCTGCCCGGCGGCGACTGGGAGGCGCTGGTGAACAGCATCAAGACGCAAATCTTTACCCTGCCTGACGATACGCGCCTGCTTTCCGGTCACGGCCCGGAGACGACGGTGTGGAGGGAGAAGAGGGGAAATCCGTTTGTGAGAGAGTGAGGGTTGTTTGCGGAAGCGGGGCTGAGGATGGTGGAGGATTTAAATCGAAACGGCCCGGAGGAGTCAGGCCGTTTCGATTGGGGAAGGTTATTCAAACCATAGGGGCCTCCTTATTGAATTGTCTGAAGCATGTTTGCAATTCCATTTTGCTTTCGAGGCAGGAGTGGCTGGATTGTTTACCGCATCCCTGACTCGGTGGGCTCGATCATTCAGCATGGGGCAGTGTGTTGTATTGATTCTTGCTCATCCGCGCGGGGTCTAAAGCGGATTCCATTCGTGAGATTGTTTCATCGCGCTCTTTTCTTTCAGCCATGACTCTGGCCAATTCCTCATTCAATCGCATTTCAAAGTGCTGCTGGATTAGATTTGCCGATGGCTGAGGTGTTTTCAACGGCTCATTTGTTGCGCTCTCAGAGACAGGCCAGATCATTTGAATTTCTGGCAGTGAGCGGGCACTCGGCTGGCTCTTCGGCGCGGAACGCAGGATGGAGATGGCTTTGGCAATGGCGAGGATCAGACCGCCAAGCGTGGTGACGATGCTGAGCGCGCCTCCTGCAAAGATGAAAAGGTTGATCTTGACCTCTGCCCAGCGCTGGCGATTGACGATATCCTGCTCGATCTTTTGCATTTCTGCGGCATATTGAGCATCCAGCAGTTTCTGGTCGCGCTGGATTTGCTGAATCTCGGCCTCTGTCTGTGCCGCGGCGAGACGTTCCTGGATTTCGTAAGTTGCCTGTTGATGGGCCACTTCGACCTGGATGCGTTCGGCCTCGGCGTTGGCAATATTTGGGTTCAGCCACTTGGCGTCTTTTATGTTGGCGCCGAGGAGGATGGCCATCACGATGACACCGAAGAGGGCGACGACAATCCATTTGGCGGCGGAAGAGACTGAGTTTTGAAATTGTCCGTACATGGTTGCTCGCTTTCTCCGCATGAGCGGAATTGGAACGGATTTACGCTTACATTCTATTTCGTCCTTGCAAAGATGCAATTTCAATCCTCTCAACCATGACTGACAGTGTGCTTTCCATAAAGTTTCGTTTATCTCACATTTCTCTCTCATCCTGAAAAGCGATAAAATTTAATATTAAACGACTTGCGCCGACTTTATGCCGGCGCAAATCTATATTTTTGCTGGAAGGGGGAGGAAGTAAGGTTTATTCGATAAGCACTCCTTTCTTAGATGCGGATGAAAATGGTTTATGTTCCTTCGATAAGCGCTCCTTTTGGTTGGGGTTGGTTTTGATTGTTGATGTTATTGTAGTCATCTTGCAGGAGCGCTCAATTTCACTTTCCTTCCGAACAGTCCACGTTCATCTCACAAATATCTCACATGCAGAATATTGACTTTTTTGCCAAAAGGCCTATACTGATAACAAGCGCAAGTTGTGAAGGGAGAAGGATGATAGGAAGCAAGTTCTACCAAATTAAGATTGGCTTGTACGTTTTTGTCATCCTCATGGTGGGGACATTATTCGCCGTGCGTGTCCATAACGCCTGGCAGAGAACAAACTATGTTACGGAGACAATTTTCGAGAATGGGGATATCCAAATTGCTTTGAGTTATCCCGAAAAAATTCTTAGTGCCAGAAATGATGCGTCTTATCCCCTTACTCTTGCTTTCAACTATACAGGCGATACAACCTCTCCTCATACCTACGAAATTTCTTTGCAATCCCCCACATTTTTATTTGTGGACGCAAAAGGGTCAGAAGTCACGCCGCACTTTCAATTTACCAGCGATTACGCTTTTCTTGAGCGGAGCATCTATGTTCGTCCGTATTTATCAGAGTTCTATCCTGATCGCCATGTGATTGACATCCAGGTTATTGTTGACGGGCAGGAAACGCAAAATTTGCCTGCGCCGATTGAAATTCAAACCGAGCCCTGGTTGTTTTCGTTTTTCAGTCTGGCGGCGGCATCTTTGGTGGAGATTTCTGTCGCCACTGCGCTCATTACATGGATTGTCAATGCTATTGATACTGCATGGAATGCTAGGAAAGAATTGATTAGCCAAAGACGAAATGATTTGAATTCGCTTGCATCCTTACCTTATTTGGAACGGCTGAACGCAATCAATGCTTTGGAAAAACAAATCAGAATAGATCATCTTGAAGAGGATTTGAGAGATGAACTTCAGCAGATGCAAAGATGGTTTGCCAATTCCGAGCGCGAATTTATACAGGTAGTGGGCGAACAACTAAGGCAGGAGGGTTAGATGAATGATTTGAATGGGCTACAAAAGTCATATAGTCGTTTTTTTAGTAGACACCAGGATAGCATTGATGAACTTTCCAAAATTCTCGACCCGTCTCCGATTTTGCAGGAACACGCGCTTCCGCTTATTGGGACAATTTTGAAATTATGGGACGATTTTGATGCCGACGCCAAAGATTTGATTGTCGGCGCCTTGAAAAGACTCTCGCAGAAAGTTGATTTATTGTCAATTCCTGCTGCAGAATTGCTGACACAGGTTTTTACTAACAATAATAGACGCCGCACCTTGCGGAATGCCGAGATCAGGGCGTTATTTCCGCAGTTGGATTCTCTTTCCCCTGTTGGCTATGATGCCAGATGGCTTCATTTGCCCAAACGCTCAGATAATCCTAGTGTGGTTAACTGGCTAAAACAGCACGACCTGATTGCCAACCCATTCGGTTCAAACGACATCAAGAATCGCCCGTTTTATCCCGAAGGTTTTGCCCGTCCTGATCATTGGGATGATTTCTTGAAGTCTAATCCACAGCGCGCTCAATGTCCATCTCCAGAAGATGCAAGAGCGCTGGCTTTCCTCTTGCGGTGGGAATGCTTGCCCGCCCAAACAATGGATGCGCATGGCCAGGAGACAATATCTTCTGGCAGACAAATCTTCCCTGTTTGGGTCTCATTTGAACAAACTGCGCCTGCGGAGTCGCCGTTGATCACCCTGGTTCGTTCCACTGCGCAGGCGTGGATGGATATTTTGCCTTTCTCGCCAGATGCCATGCTTGATCTTTTGCCAGCCGAACAGGAAGCAATACTTGAGATGCTTTGCTGGGTTTTTGGTTCGAATGGCACAGTCGTCAATTTACTTAAACGGGTTGAAGCGAATTTAGAAGATGAAAATAATCGGCCTGGTTCTGTAATGCTTCATAAGATAAGAGAATTTAAGAGCAAAACCTCCTCAATGTATTTACCTCAAGATTCGATTTTAATTTCATGGTTGAAAATTAAACCGCCCGATCTCAATTGCACTTATTTGATTCTCCATCTCGATGAGTATCCTGTAATTGCTCCTGCTTGGTGGCTGGAACAATTTAGCGCTTTGATTCCGACACTGTTTTTAAATGGAATGGTCACAAAGGCCTTTTCTTCATCACATGCCCCTGTCGCGCTTCCACTTTCAACAATCCAATTGAACTGGTCAAACTCAAGGCTAAAAACATCACTTGATGCTCAGTTTGATGCTGCAATGGATAAGGTCAAGCAAGAAGGTGGTCAGGTTGTTGACTTCCGTTCTTTGTTTGGATTTAATTCTACCGTTGGTTATTTTGAAACCGAAGAGGAGACAACAGACAAACTCATTTCCGCATCTAATAACTCCCTCGCTCGCATGTTGATGATAGGCAATCATCTTTTGGAAAAACATTGTGAGCAGGAAGTATCAACGCCGCACTTATCCTTGGCTGAGTTACAGGCTATACTTACCACCGTATGACCACCTCCCCCGACCTCTCCCGCTACTTCGGTTCGCTCCGCGCCGAGACAGAAGCCGCCTGGCTGGCACAGGCGTACCTGCCGCCGCGCCTGTTCGGTCAGATGACCGATCTGCGCTCCATCCTGGTCACTGGGGAAGCGGGCTCAGGCAAGACCGCCCTCGAACTTTACCTGAAAGATTACGCCGCCCAAAAATCACCGCGCCTGCTGACCGCCTCCTGGCGTCCCGTTCTTCCCGAAGATACGCTGTCCAGTGGTCAGGTGTCCGAATTGTTCATCTCGCAGGCGATGGATTCCCTCTCGTTTGCCTTCCTGCAATTGATTGTGCGCGAGCCTGCTCTCTATGCAAACGCTCCTCTCTGGGCGCGGGATTTCATGCACTGGTTTGTTCAAGCCTTTTTGCGCGGCGACCGCCAATATCATCTCAGCCGTCTCGCCGATGGTTTTGTTGCAGATGGACTGGAGACCGTCACTCACATCCTGAACGATTCACCGCGCGAAGTTTTTTCGCGGGATACTATGCCGTCCTCGATCCTTTCCCATCTCACCAGCGCGGTTACAGCATTTAAACTGGAAGGCGTCTGGATTTTTGTAGACGGGTTGGGCACACTCTACCGCGTCTCTCCTGACCGTTTGGAGAAATTCATCGTTAATTTCTTTTCCACGCTCGATCTCTTTGAAGAAGATATCTTTGCTTTCAAAGTCATCATTTCCAGCGAGTTGGAGTCCCGCCTGCTGAAAACCCGCGGCGTACTCACGCGCCGCTTCAGCGCGCATCAACTTCGATGGAACGAAGAAGAACTGATCCATCTGACCGAAAAACGCATCGCGCTCTCGACACAAAAAGATGGTCTCTCTCTGTCTCGTTTTTGTAAAGACCCTGAATGGCTGAACTGGCTGAAGAAGTACGCGGGACTCTCGCCGCGTGGCTGGCTGGAATTGACCCATCCGATTCTGGCTGCCTACCTGGAAAATGGGAAGCCGCTCACCCAGGCTGAGTGGCTGGACGCCTATCGCCAGTCCCCCCCGCCGCTTCGTCTGGACCTTGAGGCGGGACGTGTGTTTCTCGGAGCGGGGGAGGTGGCTGTGGCGGGAATTGGCTATCAGCTATTGCGTTATCTGTACGAGAATCGTCACCGTCCTTGTACGAAATCGGAATTGTATTACCGCGCCCATCAGGGTTTGAGCCATGAACCGCGCCACAAAGACGATAAGGATTGGGAGGATGTTGCAGCTTGGGAAGGCCCGCTGGACACCGCCCTGTACCGTCTGCGTCAAGCGGTGGAATGGGATTCGCGCGATGGCGCTGCGCCGCTTTACATCATCAGCGAGCGGGGAAAAGGGCAAATCCGCCTTGAAAATGTTGTGTGAGATGTTTGTAAGGTGAATAACAGGCAGGTGTAATCGCCTTGTAACAGGTTCTCTATACAATCTGTGTCCACAGTAGATTTTGCATTTTGAAAAAGGGATTATCAGGAGAACGGGCGCAGGACGCCCCGTTTGGGTTTTGTGCGAAACCATTTCGCAGGTGTTATGGAAAAACTCTGGCGTACCCATTTCGGCTTCCGCTTCGATCCATTCGAACATGATGAGGCCTCGCGCGACCCCAATCTCAATCGCTATTTAATTGGGCACGAGGCCTTTTCCGTTGCCTGGAGCGAATCGCCCGCCATGATCTACTCTCCTCCTGGCGGCGGCAAGACGGCTTTACGCATCTACACCGCCCGCGCCTGTTGGACAGGAGGGGGAGGCTATCAGCCGTTTCCCATTCACTACCATTTGCCGCATTACTTCAAAAGCGGTGATTTTTCCACAATAGAGGATCATCTTGAGCAAATTGTTCATTCGGGAGCCCATGCACTCTTTTTGGCTTTTGCGTATTACCCATTAATCTTCATCAAGTCTTCCCCATCTTTGCAAAGGCAACTGGCGCAATTCATTTTTACCTGGATTCCTAACATTGATTTTTATCTGGATGTACTGCACGAAAGTCAGCCCGACGATGTGGCGGGACAATTGGACAGTTCCTATAAACTGCATCAGGCCTCTGATTCTACTTTGTTACCGCTTCTGCTTGATATGCTGGCAAAATATCGCCAAGAGGGACAATCGCCCGTCAGTTTATCCATTCAAAAAGTCTTCGAGCGGATGATTCACTGGATTACCAAAGATTTGGGCTTCCGCGCCGTATATCTGCTTCTGGATGGCGTGGACGGTTTCTCTGAACTCGCCTCCTCACCTGGATTTGCGGCGGAGTCGCTGGCCCAACTCTTTGCCAAGGCACCCGAATGGACTACGTTGCATATTTTTGTCAAAGGATTTTTACCGCAGGAAATCCGTGTCCACTTGCGGGAACGGCTTGAAAAACAGTGGTCAGCCTTCAGCCAGGTGGATTTGAAATGGGACGCCGCCGCGCTTGCAGAGATGCTCCGCCGACGCGTCTATGCCGCGACCGATGGGGAATTCGCCTCGCTCAGCGCGGTCAGCGCGCTCCCCTCGGGGCAGGACCTGGAACTCGAACTGGCGCGCGCCATCAACCCCCTCCCGCGTGAAGCGTTGACCTTGGTCAGGCAGGTCCTGTTCGAGTATGAGACGCGATTGGGCAGGAATCCGACCGCCGCGAAGCAAATCCAAAGCGACGATATAGAAAACGCCATTGCCTGGTATCGCAACGAGCAAGCCCACATTACGAAAGAACTGGCCTCCATCGCCCAGGGCTGAGGCGATAGATCCCAAGGAGAAAGCCATCATGGCAGAGTCATTCATTCCATCATCACCGTATGATCCAAAAAAGTTTATTGATCGTGAAGACGAAATACAACAGATTCTCACTTTATTGAAACAATCACAGCCGCGTGTCAGGGCGATTGTGATAGATGGAGATCGAGGCGTTGGGAAAACCTGGTTGTCTCTTCATTTGCAAAGAACAATTTTTAAAGAAAAAATAATAGGAGTCACATCCTGGCTGTTCAGTTTGTGGAGCCCAGGAGAAAATTATCGTCCCGAAGGCGAGAAGGCGCAAGCCAACGAGCGTTTTGTGCGCGAAGGCGAACAACTGAAACTGGATGAATTTCTTGAAATTATCATCAAAAGTTTAACGATTGAATTGCCGCCCAATCCAAATTTAGCAGAAAAAGTTGATTCGGTCCGCCGTTATATGCAAAGTCACGTGGATGACCGATTTGTTCTCATTCTTGATTCGGCTTATGAAAGCGACTGGTCTTTACTCGAGCAACTGGAAACGCATTTTCTCGGCAATCTTCTTACACTAAGTAATTTTTTTGTGATTGTGACAGGACGGGGGCGGCCCTACCCGTGGAAAGTCCCGTACTTGATTGAAGCAATCCGTTTTGGGCTTGGAAAATTTACAGTAGATCAAATTAAAGAACAATTGGAAAAATTCAACCTGACCTCTTCTGCTCTCTCGGTAGACGAAATTTACGCCATCGGCGCGGGCTGGCCGCTCTTTACTGAGCAATTGGCGCGTGCCAAAGACCGCTCCGATGCGCTGGGCATTGCGGCGGATATTTTGTTCGCTGTCCTGCCCTCCTACGAGCGCGCCGCCGTCCGCAGATACTTCGAGGCGCTCTGTCCGCTGGAGGGCTTCGGCGAAACGGAAGCCGCGTTGATGGTCAAAACATACGAACAGGACGGCGCACAGGACGGGCGTTCCATTTGCAGGAAGATGAACGAAACCCGCCTTGTTTCCTGGAAGAATGGCCGCTATGAAATGAATGCGCCTGTACGCAACATCCTGCGGCAGTATTTGCAAATCAACAATAAAGATGCCTGGATCCGCCTGCACTGCGCCGCTTATCGTCATTTTGAAAAACAGGCCGCAGATCGCTCGATGGAACGCTTCCAAAAATTCTTCAACGATCTAATGGAAACTCATAAAAAGGCATTATCCGAGGCGGGAATCAAAGACCCGCAGACTTGTCCAGCTGTCAAATCTGAGGAGACGCAAGCATGACTTCTTCTTTCTCCGAACAATTCACTGGCCTGTACGCCACACCCGAACTGGTGGGACGCAAGGATATTCTGAAGCAATTCGAGCGCATCCTGCGAGACCCCTCGCCTGCTCCGCGCCTGGTCTTTCTCCACGGCGTCGGCGGGATCGGCAAAACGCGCCTGTTGAAGAAAGCGCTGGAGATGGCGCGTGGATTGGAAGACTGCCGCGCTGCCGAAGATGTGATGGATTTCTATCACATCGGCCTGCATACGCCCATTGGCCTCTCGAATGCTATTTTTGAAATTCTCACCCCGCCGTTTGATTGTTTCCAGGCATATCAATCTGCTTATCAGGCCCTCAACCGTGCCCGTCTGAGCGGCAACGTGGTGGAATTGGGGAAACTGCGCGAAGACGCTACAAACAAATTTGACCAGGATTTGAAGCAATTGAGCGCATCCAAACGGGTCGTGCTGGCGCTAGATACCGCCGAGCGCATTGTCTATGGCTTGAAAGACTGGTCAGAGGAAATTCCATTTGCTGAATCATGGGAATGGTTGATCGAAAGACTTCCCGCCTGGCAAAACGTGACCATCTTTGTCGCGGGGCGTGAGGAGGCAATTCCTGCCATTGAAAAGATGAAAGCGCAAAAGGCGGTGAAGGTTGAGGAAATCGAGGTCGGATCGTTTAGTTTGGAAGAAAGTCTGGAATATTTTGAGAAAGTGGCGCGATTACTTGAAGAGAAAAAAGAACTTCAACTCGCCGAACGGTTAACAAAGCTGCCGCTTGATTTAAGAAAAGGAGCGCATGCTTATTCCCAGGGGCGCCCCATCCTGCTTTCCCTGTTAGTGGATTACCTGAGTTTCCCTGGCGAAGAAGATGTGCCATTGATTTTGCACCAGGCTACGCC
>DAOTXP010000139.1:0-5079 GCA_034435275.1 Anaerolineales bacterium
CCGCATACCTTTCAAAACAGGCATTGAATGTTCCCCTTCGACCCTATTTGAGAGGCCCAAAATCCTTACTGTTTTGTAAGCCGGCCCAAAATTAACTGAATTGTAAAGATTATATGCCCGCCGGGTATTGCATGGGAAAAGAGAAGAAATAGAATATTACTAAAAGGAGATTTTTGTATGGCGAAGATCTCTTCAAAGCAGGTAAAAAGACAGATCTTCATCAATCCGATTCAGGGCCCGGTGGTCATCATGCTGATCGGAATCCTTATATTTCTTTCTTTGTTTTCCGCCAGCACATACCACGCCATTAGTACCACACTGGAAACTTTGAATAACGCCCGCAACACCGCTTCTGAAAGTGGGCCCGTCTCGCTCGCCTCGGATCTGCAATATTGGAATGCTAACTGCAGTCATGGCTGGTCCTCGGATGCGAAGTGTGATGGTATAGTATCAAGAGCCCAGCTCTGTTCGGAAAGCATCGCCTCAGAGTACTGTTCAGACTATGATGTCTACATGCAACAATTTCTGGATCAACCATAGACGTCCGCAAAGTTTCTGAAATAGAGTGAAGTCTCCAAATCCAGGATTTGGAGACTTTTTATTTCATCAGCCTGGTTCGAGTGGGTCTATCATCGTAGTCCACCTCGCCCGGCCGCAAGCCGCGAATCCCGGCCACTCTTGGTATAATTTCGACCCTATGAAATACCACATCTGGACCGAAGGCTGTCAGATGAACGTGGCCGACTCGCAGCGCGTCGGCTCGTCGCTGGAGCATCTGGGGTACTCGTTTACCGATCAAGCCGAGGAAGCGGACGTTATCGTTTTAAACACCTGTGTCGTGCGCCAGTCCGCGGAGGATAAGGCCCTCGGACGGCTTCACCAACTGCGACCGCTCAAGGAAAAGAACCCCAATCTCATCATCAATCTGATGGGCTGCCTCGTCGGCGTGCGCGGCGCGGACAAACTGCGCGATCGCCTGCCTTTCGTGGACGTGTTCTCTCCCCCCTCCGACCCCGGGCCGCTGATCTCGCACCTCACCCAGGGCGAAGTCCGTTCGCTGGAAAATTCCGAAACGGCGCGCCGCTTCCTGATGATGGACGAGGAACTCATCCTGCCCGCCGCGGAGCGCGGCAGACTCGTCAGCGCGCATGTGCCCATCGTCTACGGCTGTTCGCACGCCTGCACCTTCTGCATCATCCCCTACCAGCGCGGTGTCGAGCGTTCGCGCCCGGTCGGCGACATTGTGGCCGAAGTCCGTTCGCTGGCGAAGCAGGGCGTCAAAGAAATCACATTGCTCGGTCAGATCGTGGACCGCTACGGCAAGGACATTCCCGACGGCCCGAATCTCGCGGGACTGCTGCGCCTCATCCACGACGCGCAGGGCGCGGAGGGCATCCAGCGCATCCGCTTCCTGACCTCGCACCCGAATTACTTCGGCGGCGATCTCATCGAGGCCATCGCCGACCTGCCGCGCGTCATGCCGCACATCGAACTGCCGATTCAGGCGGGCGACGACGAAGTGCTCGCCAACATGAGACGCGGCTACACCCAGCAGGATTACCGCGACCTGGTTTCCAGAATCCGCGAGAGATTACCAGACTGCTCCATCGCCACAGACATCATCGTCGGCTTCCCCGGCGAGACCGAGGCGCAATTCATGCAGACCTACCGCCTCCTCGCGGACCTGCGGCTCGATGTGGCCCACCTGGCGCGCTATTCCCCTCGCGAGGGCACCGTGGCCTCGCGCCGCATGGACGATACCATCACCGACGAAGAGAAGATGAACCGTTTCCGCATCCTGGAAGAATTGCAGGAAAAGATCGTCGGCGAGATCAACCAGAAATATCTGGGCGAAAAGGTGGAAGTATTGTTCGAGGAAAAAGTCAAGAATCGCTGGAAGGGTCGCACCCCCACCAACAAACTCGTCTTCGTCGAATCCGAGGACGACTTACGCGGCCAACTCCTCCCCGTCACCGTCACATGGACGGGTCCCTGGTCTATGCAGGCCAGCCCGCAAAAACAGCCGGCGCTGCTCACCCTGTAAAAACTCCCGCCGTGGCGGGAGTTTTGGGATCATACGGACGAAAGGCTGTTATTGATCGTACTGAATGAATTCCCGATGATGGGGCCGAGCAACAACAAGACAACGAGAACAACAATAGCGACCAAAACAAGAATTAACGCATACTCGACCAGGCCCTGTCCGCTTTGACCAAGGCGTTTCTTCAAACAAACCACCTCCTTTCGTCAGGATTGTCACTACTCTAGCACAGGCCGGGCGGAAAAGCAACCAGCCCGGCCTTGCAAAATCCTATCAAGAGGGCACCTGACCAGCCGAGCAAGTTTCCGGGAGCAAGACGCGTAACCTGCAATTGAAACATGAACCTGCTTACCAGACTCGCCATTCAAGCCGGGACGTTCGGCCCGCCGCTGTTCGGGCTCATCCTGTGGACGCTTACGATTATACAATATGAGTTCCTGCGCGGCCTTGGCTGGGACCCCGTAACCGCGCCCACTTTCGACTGGCCTTCAGGACTCGCCCTGGGCCGCTTCGGCTGGATCATGACCGGCGCGTTCGCCGCGAACGGCCTGTTGATGGGCGCCTTCGCTCTGGGACTTGGTCCGTGCCTGCCAAACGGCAGGGCCTCCCGCCTCGGGACCGCGCTTATGCTGTTGGCAGGACTCGCCATGTGCGGACTCGCCTTCACCACCGACCCGACCATCCGTTCCACGCCTGCCACCTGGCACGGACGCATCCACGACGCCTCGTTCGCGGCCCTCGGGCTGACGCTGTTCCCGTCCATGCTGGCGTTCGGTTTTGCTTTTCTTCAATCTCCTGCGTGGCGCAGCCTGGGCGCGTATACGTTCCTGACCGCCGCGCTGGCCATTCCCACCTTCGCATTGAAAGGAATCGCGTTTTACGTCTTCCTCGCCGCGATCTTGGCATGGATGGTCGTCACTGCACGCCGGCTTGCGCGGGTAGTAAAATAGTCTCATGAAGGAACTCCTCTACGGCCGCAATGCAATATATGAAACTCTCCGCGCCGGGCGCAGGGAAGTGTTCCAGTTCCTCATTGCCGAGGGAGTGGAGGGGAAAGGCCGCCTGGCCGAGATCGTCAAGTTTGCAGAAGAGAAGAAGATCCAAATCAGCAAAGTACCGCGCGCCCGCCTGGACAAACTCCATACCAATCATCAGGGCGTCGCGCTCGAGGTCAACGGTTATCCATACACGGATGTGATGGACATTCTCGAAAACGCGCGCCAGAAAAGCGAACCACCTTTCGTGCTCTTGCTCGACTCCCTGCAAGATCCGCAAAACTTTGGGACACTGTTGCGGACCGCGGAAGCCGTCGGCGTACACGGTGTGGTCATCCCGCTGGCGCGCACGGTGGAGGTCACGCCCGCGGTGGTCAACGCGTCCTCGGGCGCGAGCGAGCATCTGTGGATCGCCCGGTCGAATCTCTCACAGGCGATGGACTCGCTCAAAGCCGCACAAACGTGGATCGTCGGCCTCGACCAGCACGGGGTCCAGATGGAAGCGGGTTCGCGTCACCTGCGCGGCGCGCTGGGACTCGTCGTCGGCTCGGAGGGCGAGGGCCTCCACGAACTGACGCGCAAGAAATGCGACATCCTGCTCAAACTGCCGATGCGCGGGAAAATCGAATCGCTCAACGCGGCGGTGGCGGGATCGGTCGCGTTGTATCTGGCATATCTGACGAGATCGTAGGGCACAGCGAAACCTGGTCACAACGCAGCGATCTCTCGTCTCGCTGTGCCCCAACATGGAGAAAACATGCCAACAGCAACATACCATTTTCCAAAAGGTTTCCTGTGGGGAACCGCCACCGCGTCTTATCAGGTGGAGGGCAATAACACCAACAGCAACTGGTGGAAATGGGAGCAGGAGGGCCACACGAACGGCAAATCGGGCCTGGCCTGCGACTGGTGGGGCGGACGCTGGCGCGAGGACTTCGACCGCGCCGCCGAGGCGGGACAGAACGCGCACCGCCTCTCGGTGGAGTGGAGCCGCATCCAGCCCGCACCCGATCGCTGGGACGAGGACGCACTGGAACATTACCGCACCATGCTGCGCGGATTGAAAGAACGCGGCATGACACCGATGGTCACATTGCACCACTACTCGGACCCGCTGTGGCTGGCAGAATTTGGCACCCATTCGACAGGCTCAAGGCAAGGCTGGGAGACGGAGGCCATCGTCCCGCTATTCGAGAAATTTGTCCGCAAGACGGTGGAGGCCTTGAAGGAATACTGTACGCTGTGGTGCACCATCAACGAACCGAACGGTCATGCCGTGCTGGGATATTTGCTCGGAGTCTTTCCGCCCGGCAAAAAGGATTTGAAGGCGACCTTCAACGTGTTTGAAAACCTCGTGCGGGCCCACGCGGCCGCCTACCACGCCATTCACGAGATACAACCTGAAGCGCGCGTGGGAATCGCCCAGCATTACCGCGGCCTGGTTCCCAATTCCATTTCGCCCCTGGACAAATGGGCGCGTGATATTCAATTTCATCTGCTCAATGCCATCATGCCGCTGGCTTTGAAAGACGGACTTCTGCGGCTTCCCTTCCGCCGCATCCGCATCCCCCAGGCCGCCAACACGCAGGATTACTTTGGATTGAACTATTACACCCGTTACCGCGTGGCGTTCGACCCGCGCCTGCCGGGCCAATTGTTTGGCCGCCAGTTCCTCCCGAAAGGTGCGGACATTTCCCCGACCGCCCAGGCCTTCGTCATCGCCAGCGAGCCGGAAGGATTTTTTGAGGCGCTGAAGTGGTCTGTCCGCACTTTTCCGAACATGTCCATCCTCATCACGGAGAATGGTGCGTACGACCGCGAAGACGCGTTCCGCCGCCGCTATCTTGCACAGCACATCCACCAGATGTGGCGCGCCGTCAACTTCAACTGGCCCATCAAGGGCTACTTTCACTGGTCGCTGGTGGACAACTTCGAATGGGAGCGCGGCTGGACTCAGCGCTTCGGACTGTGGGAACTCGACCCCGAAACCCAGAAACGCACCAAACGCCCCAGCGCGGACCTGTACGCGGAGATCTGCAAAGA
>DAOTXP010000140.1:0-3942 GCA_034435275.1 Anaerolineales bacterium
GATGTTCGTCGCCAGCATCATCCAGCCCAGCCCGCCCGCCAGCGCCACGCCGCCCGCGATGCCGTCAATGCCGTCCATGAAGTTGTAGGCGTTCGTCAGGCCGACGATCCATAAAAACGTGATGACGATTCCCACCACGCCCAGTTGCAAATCGCCAAGCATCGGGACGGCCACCACCTTGAAATATCCCAGGCCGAGGATCGAGACCGCCGCCACGAGTCCCTGCACGAGAAAGCGGACGCGCGCCGAAAGAGATTTGACGTCGTCGCGCCAGCCCAGAAATGCGATGACCGTGCCCCCCGCGAGATAGACCAGGCTGCGACTCCATCCCGCTTCCTGCGCGGACCACAGGCCTGCCCCCAAAACCAGGACGACGATCGCCAGCCCTCCGCCGCGCGGGGTGGGCGCAGTGTGCAGACTGCGTTCATTCGGATGATCCAACACGCGGCGGCGTTCCACCCAGCGCCGAATCCAACTCACACCAAAATAGGACAAAATGGTGACCAGCAGGAAGAGGAGCATCGTCTGCATCACGAAACCAGACTCTCGAGCAGGTTCAGGGTCTCGGCAAGTTTATCGCTTCGATTGAGATACTGCACCGCATAAGCCCGGGCGTTCTGTCCCATTTGTTCTGCGCGTTGAGGATTGTTTGAAAGTTCAAGGATTGACTTTGCCAGCATTTCATCGTTCCCGGGTTCGACGAATACCCCCCCGCCCGATGATTCGATTACCTCGCGGATGACGCCGTCAATCACGAGGATGGTGGCGCGTCCCGCTGCCATGTAATCCAGGACCTTGTTCGGATACGTCAGGCGGAAGGCGGGAATATTTTGCAGGACGGCGAGGCACGCATCCGAGGCAGCCAGCACAAACGGCATTTCCTTCTTAGGGCAGACTCCCGCGAAGGTAATGTTCGTTAGATTCTGTTTTCTGGCCTCTTCTTCCAGCCGCGGGCGTTCCTTGCCGTCGCCGAACAGGACAAAATAAATTTTGTCGTACTGCCTCAAGCGCGCCGCGGCGCGCAGAATGGTGTCAATGTCGTTGGCCTGCCCCAGCGCCCCGGCATAGACGACGACAAACTTATCCTCCACGCCCAACTTCCTGCGGATGGATGAATCGTCCACCTGCGGGTTGAACATGTCCACGTCCGTGCCGTAGGGAATGAACGTGACTTTCTCCTCAGGCACGCCTTTGCCAAGCATGTAGTCCTTGTACGCGGGCGAATTGACCAGGATATGCGCGGCGCGGGCATACAGGAATTTTTCCAGCCCGCGCGCCAGCGCAATCACGATGGGATTCTTCAACACGCCCATGCTCACGCCAAACTCGGGCCACAGGTCGCGCACTTCCAGCAAAAAAGGCCTGCGCCGCACACACGCGACGAGCCAGGCCGAGACCGCTTGAAAGATGGGCGGCGTCGTGCCCATGACCAAATCCACCTCCTTCACGCGCAGCGCGGTCCAAACCGAACTGAACATAAAACTAAAGAACGAAATGATGCGCCAGAAATAACTGCGATGCAGCGCGGGATAAATATAAGCGCGCAGGACGCGTACGCCGTCAATCCTCTGCTCGGCGAACAGACCGCGCCGTTCAACCGTCCGCTGGCCTGTCTGATAATTCAGATCGCTGGCGACGATGACCAGTTCGTGTCCGCGGACGCGCAGATATTGCGCCATCTCGAAATGACGGGTGTGCCCCGGCTCGTCGGGCGAAACAAAGACTTGATTGATTAGCAGGACTTTCATGAGTATGACGAAACCCAACGACGAGTGCCGTCGGATTTCCAAAGTCAGGAAACCCTTCGGCAAGCTAGGGCCACACTTTGGACTCCGCTTTTATAGATAGTCTCGAAAGCAATGCCTCGGGTTTTCCCGCAAACGCCTCCAGCGGAAGCTCCTTGTTCGTCAACGCCAGAAGGGTTTCCGTCAACCATTTGTTGACAGGCGTCGGCACGCCGGCCTTTTCTCCCGCGCGCACAACCGCGCCGTGCAAAAAGTCCACCTCGGATTTGCCGCGCCCCGAATGCAGATCAATGTGAAAGGACGGCATCTTGCCGCCGCGTCCGCTGCCCGCGGCGCGGCCGAGCAGGGGCTTCGATAACCACAGCGGCAGGCGCGTCGCAAATGCCAATGCGCGCACCGGCGTGCCAGGCAGGTCGACCACTTCGATATTCTGCGCTTTCATCACAGCCAGGCACTCGCGCAGCATCTCGATTTCCAATCGATACAGCCGCCTGTCCGCAAAGACCTGTGCGGCGGTCATATCCAGGATGGCCGAGGTGGGATTGGCAATCAGGTTGGTCAGCATCTTCGACCATTTCATGCCGGCCGCGTCGGGGAAGAGTTGACAGTTGAGCAGCGCGCCGTTCAGCGCCGCGGCCAATTGCTCGGAAAGCGGATGTCCCGCCGCGACCCCCATGCCGCGCAGTTTTTCGAGCACGATGTCGCCCGCGCCGCGGCGGCCGATGGCCGTGGTCACCGTGCCGTAAACGACTTTATTCGCGCCGAGCGCGGCGGCGATGGCGGGTTCGTTGTCCACACCGTTGGAGAGGCACAGGATGGGCGGCAATTTTTCAGTAAAGGGTTTCATCCCATCCAAAGCAGGGAGAGTGTCAAAAGATTTCAACGCGAAGACCGCCGCGTCGAAAGGCCCGTAATTCATCGCCTCTTCGAGCGAACCTGTCATCACGAACGAAGAGGCAGGGACAAGAAACGCCTCTCTGGTCTTCCTTCTGGAATCAATCGTCAGGTCCAGGCGCAGGCCGCGCTGACGCAAATCCTCGGCCACAGCCGGCTGTTCCACGAAGACCACGTGATGCCCCGCCAGCGCCAGCGATCCACCGACGTAGGTGCCGATGGCGCCCGCGCCGAAAACCAATACTTTCATCTTAGAAGAGGAGGGTTGCAAGGCGTATCCTATTTCCTTCCGTTCGGCGGCCAGTGGGTGCGCTCGAAACTCAGCATGCGCCAGTTATGCGAATCGGGATTGTAAACAAAGTTGGTAAAAGTGGTGTTCCTGAAAAAGAAGCGCGGGCCGTGCGACTGGGCCTGCGGCGCAATGCCCAGGATCGTGTACATTGTCATGTTCAGGATCGCGCCATGCGCAACGATCAGGTAACGCCCCGCAGGGCGATTCAGCAAAGACTGGATGCCGCGCCCGGCGCGCAGGTACAGTTCCCAGCGGCTTTCCCCCGTCTCGCCATACGGCGTATAGGGTGTGAAGAACTGCGGACGGTCCAAGGCGCCCGCCTCCTCGTCCGTCAGGCCGGCCATGCGGCCGTTGTCCATTTCCATCCAGTTGGGGTCGAGCACGATCGGGACCTTGAGCCTGCCCGCGATGATCTCGGCCGTCTCGCGCGCCCGCGCCAGCGGGCTGGAGATGCATAGATCAAATGTGACCTCCTCGGCCTGCCAGCGTTCGGCCAGAACCTCCGCCTGGGCGCGGCCCTTCTCGGTCAACGCGAAATCGGCCTGTCCCTGAAAACGATTTTCGGCATTGCCCACCGATTCGCCGTGCCGCAGGAAGGTGACGTAATAATCCTGGTTACCCATCCTTCTTCCCTTTCACAATGTAAACAGGCCGCCGTTTGACCTCCTGAAAGATATAACCGACGTACACGCCGATGAATCCAAGCAGGACCATCAACATTCCGCCGATGATGAGGATGACAAACATGAGCGAACTCCAGCCCGGGGCGAGGCCAGACGTTCGGCCTGTCACCCAGAAACTGAGCACGTACACCATCTCGAGCAGGGCCAGGCAAAGAAGCAGCCCGCCCAGACTCAAGCCGATGTAGAGCGGCGCGAGCGAGAACGAGAAGACCGCGTCCATGGCCAGGCGGAACATCTTGCCGAACGAATATTTGGAAACACCGCTGACACGTTCGGCGGGTTCGTAGGGCAGGACGACCGTCTTGAAGCCGATCCACGCCACCATGCC